>JBDKTA010000049.1 GCA_039680605.1 Planctomycetaceae bacterium
CAAGGCATCTTGCGTCAATCCCCCCGTGGGTGAACCACCAACTGGAGAGCCGGATGCGGGAGACCCGCCCGTCCGGTTCGGAGGGAGGGGGAACCGGTTAACAACCGGATCTCCCTACCCCTATACACTGCAAGAAAGAAAACCGGGCGGCGGGAAGTTCGTTCCGCGCCGCCCGGTTTGTTGTTCAATCGGAAATTGAAAATTGTAAATTGGAAATCAATACCGGTAGTGCTCGGCCTTGTACGGGCCTTCGGGCGAGAGGCCCAGGTAGGCGGCCTGCTTGCTGGACAGGCGGGTGAGTTTGCCGCCGAGCTTTTCCACGTGCAGGCGGGCGACTTCTTCGTCGAGCTTCTTGTCCAGGCGGTACACGCCGATGCCTCGCTCGTTCGTCCACAGGTCGATCTGCGCCAGCGTCTGGTTGGTGAACGAGTTGCTCATCACGAAGCTGGGGTGCCCGGTCGCACAGCCGAGGTTCACCAGCCGCCCCTTGGCCAGCATGTAGATGCTGTGCCCGTCGGGGAAGGTGTACATGTCGACGGCCCCGGCCGACTCGGGCTTGATCTGCGTAATTTTGATCTTCGGCCAGTTGTTGAGCTCCTTGACCTGGATCTCATTGTCGAAGTGCCCGATGTTGCAGACGATGGCCTGGTCTTTCATTTTGGCCATGTGCTTTGCGGTGATGACGTCGCAGTTGCCGGTGGTGGTGACATAGATGTCGGCCAGGCCCAGGGTGTCTTCGAGCGTCATCACGGGGAACCCCGCCATGTACGCCTGCAGGGCGCAGATCGGGTCGATCTCGGTGACGATCACGCGGGCCTTGTGGGCCGCCAACGCCTGGGCCGAGCCCTTGCCCACGTCGCCATAGCCGCACACGACGGCGACCTTGCCGGCCACCATCACGTCGGTGGCGCGCTTGATCCCGTCGACGAGGCTCTCGCGGCAGCCGTAGACGTTGTCGAACTTGCTCTTGGTGACCGAGTCGTTGACGTTGATCGCCGGCACGAGCAGCTCGCCGCGCTCCATCATTTGATACAGGCGGTGTACGCCGGTGGTGGTCTCTTCCGAAACGCCCTTCCAGTCGGCGGCGACCTTATGCCAGAACTGCTTGTCCTTCTTGAGCTGCTTTTTCAGCAGGGCGTTGATGAGCTGCAACTCGTGGTTGTCGGTGGGCTCGTCGAGGATGGCCGCGTCGTTCTCGGCCGCAAAGCCTCGGTGAATCAACAGCGTCGCGTCGCCGCCGTCGTCGACGACGAGGTTGGGCCCCTTGCCATTGGGCCAGGTCAGGGCCTTGAGGGTGTAGTCCCAGTATTCTTCGAGGCTCTCGCCCTTGTAGGCGAAGACGGGCACGCCGCTGGCGGCGATGGCCGCGGCAGCGTGGTCCTGCGTCGAGAAGATGTTGCACGAGGCCCACCGCACGTCGGCGCCGAGCTCGACGAGGGTCTCGATGAGCACGGCCGTCTGGATCGTCATGTGCAAACTGCCCATGATGCGGGCGCCGGCGAGGGGCTTCTCGCGGCCGTACTTCTCGCGGCTGGCCATCAGACCGGGCATCTCGTGCTCGGCGATGGAAATTTCCTTGCGACCGAAGTCGGCCAGCTTGATGTCCTTGACCTTGTATTGCGCTGCTGCGACTGCCTTTGGCATAGTGCTCTCCTGAAGCCGGGGTTCGAATGGGGCATTATAATCAGGGCGGTGCGATTTCCAACCGCAATTGTCTGCAGGGCCTTGGCCGTTCTGCTGGGCATGGGTCGGGGAAGCTACGTCCACGAATGTCACGAATGACACGAATGGGAAGAAGCGGAAACGCCGCCATGCATCCGACGCGAAGTCGCATCCATCATTTCTAGACAGGCGTTCGTCTTGGCGGTTACGATGGCGCCATGCACACTGCACGCGACACCATGACGCCGCGCGAACGATGGCTGGCGGCGCTGGACATGGAGGCGGTGGACCGCCTGCCGTTCTGGCCGAAGCTGGGGGGCAACTACTCCGCGGCCCAGAAGGCGCCTTTCCGCGACATGAGCTTGGCGCAGATCCACCAGTGGATCGGCTCGGACTGTCATGAGGGGGTGGGCTTGGGCATCAAGACATCCTTCGACGGCTGGAACGTCCGTGCCGAGGCGGTTGAGCCCGGACCGGATCGCATCGTTCGCCGCAGCTATGGCGGCCCCGGGGGCGTAGAGTTGACGTCGGCGGACCGGTTCGACGAGGCCTCGGGGGCGTGGCACCCGGTCGAGTTTCCCGTCAAGACGCCCGATGACATCGACGCGATGCGAGATTTCTATCTCGCCCATCGTCTCGAGCTGGACGCGCCTTCGGTGGAGATGGCACGCAAGCGCCAGCAGGAAATCGGTCCGGCGGCCAGCACGATGGCCTGCGTCGGCACCAGCGCGTTGATGGAATGGGTGCAGCACCTGGCCGGGGTCGAGAACGCGCACTTCTTTCTGGCCGACTGTCCCGGGCGGGTCGAGGCCTTGTTCGAGGCGATGCAGACCCGTCTCGAAAACGCCATGGAACTGGCTGCCCGCCATTGCCCGGCCGACACGCTGTACCTGATCGAGAACACCTCGACGACGCTGATCTCGCCCGCCCAGTACCGGCGGTACTGCGCCGGGCACATCGGCCGCTGCGCCAGGATCGCCCGTGCCCATGGCAGGCGCCTGGTGCTGCACATGTGCGGGCATTTGAGAGACCTGCTGGACCAGTTGTCCGGCGTAGGGGCGCGGGCGTTCGAGGCGTATAGCCGTCCGCCGCTGGGATCGGCCACGCTGGCGCAGGGGCGTGCGGCGTGTCCGGACGTGTGTTTCATCGGGGGCACCGGCGCGGGGCTGTGGTTGCGCCCGGCCGAGGATATCATCGCCGCGCTGGAGAGCGACCTGGCGGCGCTGCCGCATCATCGCGGGTTGGTGATCACATCGGCCGGCGTTATGCCCCCGGCGGCGACGCCGGAAAAGATCCGCCAGGTGTGCCAGTGGGTGCAGAATTATCCGGCGCGGATGACGTGAGCATCCAGCGGTGGGTGGCTTTTGGCTGGGTGGCATGGCGACACCAGTTTCATCGGGGTCGCCATGGGGCATGGAACGATCATGGCGACCCGCATAAAACAAAAACGCGTGTCGCCATGCCACCCAGGAATGCGCGTGTCGCCATGCCACCCCGGTGCGGGTGGCCATACTATCGCCAAAGGAGCCAAGCGATGCAGCGATACGGTTCAGTAATCGGCGTTAAGGAAGATCAGATCGCCCAGTACAAGAAGCTCCACGCGGCGGTCTGGCCGGACGTGCTGGCGATGATCACCGCCTGCAACATCCGCAACTACTCGATCTACCTGCGTAAGCTGCCCGACGGCAAGCACTACCTGTTTGCGTACTTCGAGTATGTCGGCAGCGACTTCAAGGCCGACATGGCCCGGATGGCGGCAGACGCCACCACGCAAAAATGGTGGAGCGTCTGCATGCCCTGCCAGGAACCCCTGGGCGACCGCGGCGAGGGCAACTGGTGGGCGGACATGGAGGAGGTTTTCCATTGCCCATGACCTCGCGACAGCGCGTGCTGGCGGTTTTCGAGCACCAATTGCCCGATCGCGTGCCGATGTGGTGCGGCGCGTCGCAGGAGTTCTGGGACAAGTGCAAAACCCAGCTCCAACTCGACGACGAGGGCTTGCGACGGCGGTTCCACGACGACTTTCGCCGTGTGCTGGCCCGGTATGCCGGGCCGCCCATGGTGCTCCAGCACAAAGACGCCGTCAGCCGCACCATCTTCGGCGTCGAGCGGCACGGAATGGGCTATGGCCAGCCGCTCGATCATCCCCTGGCCGGGGCGTCGCTGCAGCAGGTGCATGACTATCCCTGGCCGGACCCGGACTGGATGGACATCTCGCACATTCGCAGCGAGGCGGCCGCCTGGGCGGGGCAGTACGCCATCCTCGGCGGCGACTGGTCGCCGTTTTTCCATGACGCCATCGACCTGATGGGCATGGAGGGACTGTACCTGGCGATGTTCGACCACCCGGAAGTGGTCGACGCGATGATGACGCACATGGTCGACTACTATGCCGCCGTCTCGCGGCGCGTCTTTGATGCGGCCGCCGACGTGATCGACGTGTTCTTTATCGCCAACGACCTGGGCAGCATGACCGGCCCGCTGCTGAGCGCGGAGATGTTCAAGCGGTTCATCCTGCCGCACACACGGCGGCTGATCGAGCTGGGGCACGACTACGGCTTGTACGTGCAGATGCACTGCTGCGGGGGGTTCGCCGAGTTGATCCCGCTGCTGGTCGAGGCCGGGCTCGACGCGCTGCATTCAGTCCAGCCCTCGTGCCGCGGTATGGACCTGCGGGCGCTCAAGACCCTCTTCGGCGACAGGATCGTCTTCAACGGGGCGATCGATTCGCACCGGGTGCTGATCGACGGGACGCCCGAGACGGTCATCCGCGACACGCGCGAGGTGCTGGACATCATGATGGGCGGCGGCGGATACATCGGCGGGGCCAGCCACGACACGATCCTGGAACAAACGCCCGTGGAAAACGTCCTGGCGATGTTCGACACCCTCGAAGACTATGGGGTCTACGAGAAAGCGTAGAGGCGCAAAGGCCGGCGCTCAGACGCACCGGTAGACCAGATCGGTGTCGATCCCCATCGCCTTGATCTCGGGCACGATCTGCTGGTAGAAGCGGTTGCCGTCAACGTAATAGCCGGCCGTGGGCTCAAGACCGGCGATGCGCGCGGTCCAGAAGCGGTTGAACAGTTCCATCATGCACTCGCGGATGTACTTGCACAGCATCGACGCCAGCGCCACGCACAGGTGCTGGTCTTCGGCTTCGACCTGGTAGCGGATCTCCGCCACCCGGCCTGACATGGGCGCCCCGTTGTGTGGCATGGGCGTCTCGCCCATGCTCTTGCTTTGTGGCACGGGCGTCCCGCCCGTGCTCCCCGAATCGCGACCATCATGGACACGCACAACGGAGTTGTGCGTGGCACCCGTCTGGCCCTTAATGGGCGAGGCTTCCGTAATTCGGTACGCGCTGAACGTCTCGCTCTCATCGATGACCTTGAACTGCGCCTCGGGGAAAATGCGCTGCAGGCCCTCCAGGTACGACCGCCGCCCGCCCTGGCGGTCGACGTCGATCTGCACCCGCTTGCCGGCTGAAAGCTCCCACACGTGCGCCAACAGCCGCGCCACCAGGTCGCCTACCGTGGTGGCTTTGCTCCGCGTCGCCCGAACCAGGCGATTGTACTGCCCGGCCTCGAGCACCTCGCTGCGCATGCAGAGGCATTTCACCCCCGCCCGCTGCATCGCCGTGCGAAGGGCGGCCGCGGGCAGATCCACGGCCGTCGGCGTCAGGCAGGTCGGCAGGGGCAGGTCCTGCCCGGCGTACCAGGGGTACTCGTCCATGACCTTGAGCATGGCCGGGCAGACAAACGCCAGCAGCCCGCGCAGCGACTGGGGTCTCTGATCCAGCGAGCCAAGGAACGCCAGAGCGCCCAGTTCCAGGTGGTCCAGCGCGCCGGGGCGCTGGCGGTGGTAGAGCTTCTTGCTGTCGCTGACGACGATGCGCTTGCGCGTTCGCGAGACCTTGCGCGACACCGCCAGCGCCAGCGTCTGCCAGAGCGACTTGTCCAGCAGGTCGTCGGGTACCTCAAAGGCCGTCGCCGAGACTACCAGCGGTCCGAGGACCGGTCCCAGCCCCGCCTCGTCTATGCCCGCAATGATTGCCATGATTCTCCCGTAGCATGGGCGAGACGCCCGTGCTACTCCTGCATCGCCAGGTCTCGGTAGACCGCGGCGGTGCGGTCGGCGGCAGCTTCGATGCTGTGGTTCATCCGCACGTACTCCAATCCGCGCGCCGCCTGGGCCTTGGCCGTGGCGGCTGTGCATAACAGCGTGCCCAGCTTGCTATCAAGTTCGTCGCTGTTGCCGGGACGAAAGAGCGAGGCCGTCACGCCGTCGATCAGGAAGTCGCACGCCGGCTGGCGGACGCTCAGGACCGGTGCGGCGGCGGCCAGGGCCTGGAGGCAGTTGAGGTCGACCCCTCCGGGCGAGACGGGGGCGACGTAGAGATCGGCGCTGCTCATGATTCGCCCGATGTACTGCGAGGGCTGCTCGGGCACCATGGTAACCTGGGGCGCCAGGCCCCGCCGCGCCACCGCCCGCCGCAACCTCCGCTGGGCCGCTCCGCCACCGAGCACGAAACAGTGCCACCGTGGACCGTCCTTGAGCACCCGCACAAGACTCTCGATCACGCTCTCGAACGGCTCGCTCTCTTCCATCGGACCCCCGAGCACGATCGCCCGCGGGCGCAGGGCATCGTCGGGACCGTCATCGGCGCGTCCGACCGCCTCGACGCCCGGCCGCGAGAGCACCGCCTGCACGTGCTCGCCCAGCTTTGCGCGCAGGGCGTCGCAAAGCGGCTGCGAGGCGGTCAGCACCGCCGCCAGCGGCAGATTCGCCGGAACCTTCGGGGCCGCCAGGTCGTCGGCTCGGTAGATCGAGACCGCAACCGGTCGCGTCAACCGCCGCCCCAACCGCGTGCTGACGTCGATCGTCGCGCCGTCCAGGCCATGCACGACCTCCACCTTGCAGCGGGCCAGTTGCGTGGCGGCCGCTTCGATCGCGGCCGCGTGCAGCCACCAGACCTTGCGCCATCGCAGCGGGACCAGCGGCAGCGTGGTCGCCAGGGCGCCGGAGGCTGCGGGGTCCTGGCCCAGCAGGGCGATCTCGATGCCCCGCTCGCGCAGGGCGCCGGCCAGCGGGGCCAGGAACGCCCCGAGGCGCACCAGCGTCTGCGGGGCGGCGACCCACACCACGCGCAGGGCTCGCGGGGGATGCTCGATCTGTTCGGGCGGATTCACAGGGGACTATTTAACCACAGCGGGCGGCTTTGAGCTATGCGCTTTCAGCGTTACGCGTATCCCCCAGTTACCAGCGGGGGAAAAGTCGCGGCGGAGGCACTAAATGAAGAAGCAATTCGTTGTGTGAATTACTTCTTCATTTGGTGCCGTGTACCCGTGCCCAGCGCAAGTATTCATCAAAGCCAAACAACGGCTTTGATAAATACTTGGTGCCTCCGCCGCGACTTTTCCCCCGCGGCGGACCGATAACAGAGGTATGCCTACGACCATGCCATCGGCGCCGGATTTCCACCAGATGCTCCAATCGCAATTCGCCGGCGGCGGACCGGGGATGGTGATGCTGGTCCTCTGGGGATTGCTGCTGTGCTTTCTGGGATATCCGCTGCTGAGGATCCAACTGGTGATGGCGGGCCTGGTCGGGGGAATCCTGCTGGGAGCGATTTCCGCCGCGGCCCTGTACACCCAACCGACCGGGACTGACTACCTGATCTTCTGCCTGGCCGGGGCGATCCTGCTGGGACTGTTGAGCTGGTTCCTTTACCGCCTGGTGCTGGGGCTGGCGGTGCTGGCCGGCGCCACCGCACTGACGGCGACGCTGATGAACTACACGCACACATCCTGGATCGTCGGGGGGTTGATCGGACTGGTGTTGGCGCTGCTGGTGTTTGTCTACACGCGGCCGCTCGTGATCGTGCTGACGGGCGTCAGCGGCAGCGTCAACGCGGTGTTGGCCGCGACGCTTCTGGCGGTGGGCGCCGCGGGGCCGGAGGACTTGTGGCAGGTCTTTCGCGGCAACGTGTTGACGGGCATTATCGCCGCCGGGGCGGCTTTCGTTCTGGCGGCTTTGGGGTTATACTGCCAGTTCCGCCTGGCGCGAAAGTATCGGATGTGGATGGCCCCCGAGAAGGAGACCCAGGCCGCAGGATAGAGAATTGCAGATTTCTGATTTGGGATTGCGGATTGATACGGCAGGCGCCAATCCGAAATCCGAAATCCCAAATCCGCAATTGAGGGAACCAAACGCCCTTCCGGGCGTCCTACGTACAGGAGTTGTAAATGGCCGAACGAACCGAGAATCTGCGAGATTCGATCGAAACCCTCAGGGCCCGGATCAAATCCATCCGGGACTCTCTTTGACTTTGCAGGCAAGAAGTCGCGGTTGGGAGAACTTGAGACGCAGATGTCGGCGCAGGGATTCTGGGACAACGCCGAGGCCGCCAAGATCGTCGTCGCCGAGCTCAAGGCCGCCAAGGCCGTCGTCGACCCGATCGCGGCGATGACCAAGCGCGTCGAGGACGCCGCGGCGCTGGAAGAACTGGCACGCGAGGAAGGCTGCGACGAGACGATGGCCGAAGCGTCCGGCGAGGTCGACAAGATCGCCGCCTCGCTGGAGCGACTGGAACTGGCGACGCTGCTGTCGGGCGAACATGACGCCGGATCGTGCTACTTCTCGATTCATGCCGGCGCCGGCGGCACGGAAAGCTGCGACTGGGCGGAGATGCTCATGCGAATGTACATCCGATATTTCCAGCGCAGCGGGTACGCCACCGACGAGATCGACCGCGTCGACGGCGAAGAGGCCGGAATCCGCTCGGTGACCTTCAATGTCCGCGGGCCTTACGCGTACGGGTACCTCTCGGCCGAGCGGGGCGTGCATCGTCTGGTGCGCGTCAGCCCGTTCGATTCGCAGAACCGCCGCCACACGAGCTTCGCCTCGGTGGACGTTCTGCCGGAGCTGGACGACGTGGTGCTGGATATCGACTGGGCCAAGGAAGTGCGCGAAGACATTTTCCGCTCCAGCGGCCCGGGCGGGCAGAACGTCAACAAGGTTTCCAGCGCCATCCGCCTGACGCACCTGGAGACGGGCATCGTCGTGCAGTGCCAGAACGACCGCTCCCAGCACAAGAATCGAGCCGAGGCCCGCAAGATGCTCTCGGCCAAGCTGTACCAGCGCGAGCAGGCCAAGCGCGACGCCGAGTTGAGCAAGCTTTACGGCGAGAAGGGCGAGATCGCCTTCGGCAACCAGATCCGCTCGTACGTGCTGTACCCCTACCAGCTCGTGCGGGACGAGCGGACGGACCTCAAGAGCCCCCACACCGACCGCGTGCTCGACGGCGACATCCAGGAGTTCATCGACGCGGCCCTGCGGCTTCGCGCCGAAAAGGGCCAGTAGCGAAAAAATATTGGGCCACAGAAACACAGAGAACACCGAGAAGAAGTGAATAGTGGAAAGACGAGTTCTTCTTCCACTGAGTTTCTTCCTCTCTGTGAGCTCCGTGCCTCTGTGGCCCAGCCGAGCTGCGAAAAGGACCGGACCGATTACTTGAAAGGATCGGGCAAACCTGACATAATTCGATAAGCGGCTGCTGCGACCGTCGGGGGGGAACCGCCCCGGAGCCGGAGGCAGGCGATGCGGTGCCCACGGCAGTCAAACCGTCGAGGACTCAAGGTGATACCATGCGACGATTAGCCCTGATTCTCCTGTGCGTGACGCTGCTCTTTTCTCTTCTGGCCGCATCCGCCGACGCCAAGCCGCGGCGCAAGGCACGCAAGGGCGCCGAGCCCGCCGCCGAGTTCTCCGACGAGAACGTCGCCAAGGCGATCAAGTCCGCCATCGATTTCCTCTACTCCGCCCAGAACGCCGACGGTAGTTGGCCCGCCCACGGGCAGTTCAAGACCGGCCCGACCGCCATGGCCACCTACGCCTTGCTCTCTGCCGGAATCAACCCCCAGGAAGAGCGGCTCAAGAAGGCCCTGGAGTGGCTCAAGGCCAACGACTCCACGCACACCTACGACCTCGGGCTGCGATGTTACGCCTGGCACCTGGCCAACAACTCCACGCTGGGTCGCTATCGCGAGCAACTGATGAAGGAAGCCGCCCTGCTCGTGGCCTCCACCGCCACCGGCTCGTACGGGTACACCTCCGACGGTAAGCCCGCCGGCGGCGACCACTCCAACAGCCAGTACGGTCTGCTGGGCGTGTGGGCGGCGGCCGCCGACGGCATCGACATCTCCCCGGATTATTGGAACAAGGTCCTCAAGCACTGGGTTGGCGCCCAGTGCGACGACGGTGGATGGCAGTACAGCGGCAAGGCTGCTGTCGGCAAAAACACCATGACCGTCGCGGGCATCGCGACGCTCTACATCTGTTACGACTACTCCGGTCTGGCCGACGCCAATCCCGGAAAGCGGTTCGACGCCATCCAGAAGGGGCTGGACTGGTTGGACAAGAACTTCGCTCCCGGTGGCGACGGATACTACAACTACGGCGTCGAGCGCGTGGGCGTGGCCGCCGGGTACAAGTGGTTCGGCGAGCATGACTGGTACAAGGAAATCGCCAGCACCCTGCTGCGGACACAGGCGCCCAACGGCGCCTGGCCCGGTGGATGGGGCGACGTCCCCAACACCTCGTTCGGTCTGTTGTTCCTCATTCGCGGGCGACAGCCCATCCTCTTCAACAAGCTCCAGCACGGCGGCGACTGGGACCGCCGCAGCCGCGACCTGGCGGCCGTGACGCGCTGGGTGAGCCTGAACCTCGAGTCGGAAGTGAACTGGCAGATCGTGGATTTCAAGCACCCCGTCGACGAGTGGCACGATGCGTCGATTCTGTACATTACCGGCACGAGCGACCCGAAACTGACGCCAGAGCACCTGGAGATGCTCAAGAAATTCGTCGAGGACGGCGGGACGATCTTCACCGTGGTGCAGCAGGGGGGCTCGGCGTTCAACACGGCCATGCAGTACGCCTACAAGATGATGTTCCCGGATTACCCGATCCAGCCGGTTGACGCAAAGGGCGCTTTGTATAGCTCGTACTTCGACATCAAGAAGGCCAGCATGTTCAGCGAAGTCACCAACGGCGCCCGTCCGCTGGTGGTGCATTGCGACGAAGACCTCGCCGCCCGATGGACGTCCAACCGCGCTTTGACCGATCCGAAGAACCGCGAATACCAGTTGGCGTACAATGTGGCCCGCTACGCCTTGGACAAGACCAGCGACCTGCCCGCCCGCGGGCACGTGTTCTGGCCTAAAGACGCCAAGGCCGCCGCCAACGCCAAGAGCATCGAAGTCTACCGCATCAAGTACAAGGGGCGGTGGAATCCCGAGCCCCGCGCCTGGGCCCGCTTCAAGGACATGATGGCCCAGGATGAGAACATCGTCATTACCCTGCCCGAGGCGGTGACGCTGGGCGATCTGCCCGCCGGCGCCAAAGTCGCCCACATGACCGGGTCAGGCGACGGCGAGTTTTCCGACGAAGAGGCCAAGAAGCTCGCCGCCTTCGTCAACGGCGGCGGAACGCTCATCATCGACTCTGCCGGCGGAAACCCCGCCTTCACCGCTTGCGTCGAAAGCCTCCTGCGGCGAGCCTTCCCCGAACCCCGCAACAGCCTGACCTCCCTCTCTGCCGTGGCGCCGATGTTCCTCCTGCCTGACAGGGTGATCGAGAAATGCGGGTTCCGCATGCAGACCTCCGTCAAGGTCGCCGACCGCTCCCCGCAGTTCAAGTGCGTCACCGTCGCCGGCGGGCGCGCGGGCGTCATCTTCAGCCCGCTGGACCTGACCTGCGGGCTCATCGCCTGCCGCGCCGGCACCATCAACGGCTACGACATCGACACCGCCTTCGATCTGATGCGCAACCTGGTGATCTACGCCGACACCGTGCAGGCCGTGCCCGGTTCGGCCGCGTCCCAGCCGGCCGCGCCCGCCGCGCCCGCCGCCAAGCCGGTCGTCCCCGACACCAGCGGCGTCGGCGGAGCATATTGACAGCAGTGGTGTGTTGTGAGTGGTCAGTGGTGAGAAGAACGGGATGCAGTTCCCATGGCCCGACCCCGCTTGCGGTTTGGCGTTTCTTCTTGAATCTCAGATCTCAGATTCAGATTCTCAGACCCGGCGAATCGATGGTTCTGTCCCCCGGCGCATGGTCCTGCCCAGCCACACCGCCCCCGCGGCGCACGCCGCCATCCCCGCCACCCGGAATGTCCGCAGTTGCCACGGTTCCATCGCCCCGGCGCCCGTCGAGGGTTGGCTGGCCGCCAGGTGCTGCATCCCCGCCGCGGCTGTCAGCCCCAGCGCCATCAGACACATGATGAACCACACGCCCAGGGCGGCGCCGTTGCGGGCGTTGCCACGGGCCGCGCGGGCCATGGCGATCTGCGCCAGTCCCGTCACCGCCAGCAACACCAGCATGTGCATCCAGTACCCGCCCAGGTGGAACGGGAAGAAACTCTGTCGCCAAGCCGTCGTCAACGCCAGCGCCGCCGGAAGTAACGCCACGGCCACCACACTGCGCCCCGTCCCGGACAGGAACAGACCGCCGGCCAGCACCGCCGCCACCGGAACGCGCAAGTCGCCCACCACCCGCGTCGGAAGCGGCGCCTGACCGTGACTGAGCACCCACGCCACGCCTCCGCAGGCCGCCAGCGTCCCTGAAATCGCCAGGACCGCCAGAAGGCTCCACCGCCCCGCGACGGCCTTGTCGAGCGGGAGCATACCGTTGAGCAGCAGCGCCAGGACTGCCAGAAAGCATCCGCTGACCAGCACGCGACGCAGACCGTCGCTGTCGAAGCCCGCCGAATGAATCCCGTCCATCGCGCTGGTCTGCACCGCCAGTTCGCGGCCCTGGCCCAGCCACCACGCCGCCAGCACGATCAGCAGGCCCACCAGCAGCGTGATTGCCGGAACCGGACGACGCAGCAGCACCGACATAAGGCCGTTGAAGCCGCCTATTGCCGTCCCGGCCGCCGCCCCCGTCGCAATCACCGCCCAGGCCGCCCATCCGGCGTTCAACGCCGCCGCGGCGACGAGCCCTCCCACGGCCGCCACGGCCCAGACGCTCATGTCGATGGCTCCGCGCCGCATCGCCAGCAGCATCGCCATCGCCGGCGGCAGATACGGCGACGTTGCGCGGTCGGCCAACCAGATCATCGTCTGCAGCGACGACCCCTGCCACCACGGCAGCGTCACCGCCAGCGCCGACAGCGTCAGCAGGCAGTACAGATCCCGCCATACCGGCTTGGGGACCGTGGGGTGGGGCGTGAGTTTGTCTTCCAGCCAGGACAATTGCCTCTCCTTAAGCTCGACAAGTGTACCCGCCGGAGCGTATCCGAACACGCGGTTTTTGTTTATGGATCCTCACCGGCCTTGGGCGTCCCGCCCATGCTCCTGCCGTGTGGCATGGGCGTCTCGCCCATGCTCCCTGTTTTTGCGGTCAGGGACACGCACAACGGAGTTGTGCGTGGCACCCATCCCGCCCGTGCTCCCCGTGCCCATGCAACCCGCGCGGCAACTTCCTTAGCACCGCCTGCCGCCGCTTGGTACAATCTCACACTATGGCAAGACAAACCCGCCGAAGATGGTTCATCGTCGTGCTGCTGCTCGTGCTGGCCGCCGGCGCCGGCGTGCTGGGGCTGCGCGCCTTCGATATCGACCTGCTGGCCCCGCGCAGCGGCAACGACACCGCCTTCCATGCCACCCTCTCGTCCACGAGACCGTGGGCGGCGACCATGTCCAAGCCGGGCCTGCCCAACCTGCACCAGGTCAGCGAGACCCTCTATCGCGGCGCTCAGCCGACCGAGGAGGGCATGAAGCAGCTCAAGGCCATGGGCGTGCGGACGATCGTCAACTTGCGGTCGATGCACAGCGATCGCGATGAGATCGGACGCACCGGCCTGGCGTACGAGCACATTCGCATGAACGCCTGGCACGCCGAAGACGAAGACATCATCCGCTTCCTGCAGATCGTGACCGACCCGGCGCGCCAGCCGGTGTTCGTCCACTGCCAGCACGGCTCCGATCGCACCGGCACTATGTGCGCTGTCTACCGCATCGCCGTGCAAGGCTGGACCAAGGATCAGGCTCTTCAGGAGATGACCGAAGGCGACTTCGGTTTCCACGAAATCTGGCAGAACCTGCTGGTCTACATCAACGCCCTGGACATCGAAAAGATCCGTCTTCAAGCCGGAATTGTGCGTTAACCGGGCATTCCTTTTCCTTGCACTTTGTCCCAGCGAGGACGGCCCCGGTTTTGCCACGGGCGGGCGTTCTATGGTTTCTTCGGCGGATTGAGAACCCGCGCCGAGAAGACCGGGTCGTCAGCAATCGTCACCGCGACCTTATGGGTCGATATCTCGACCTCACGGTCGCTCTCATTGGGGCCTCCACGCTTGATGGCCTTCATGCGCAGGAGGAACTCCCACGATCCCGGGCCAATAACGTAGGGTTCCTGCGGATCGGACGTATCCACCAGGAACGACACCACCAGCATGCCCTCAGCCGTCTTGCGGATCTTGACCTTGTTGCCGTCGGCGTCGTTCTTGTCGCGCGAGGAGTAATTCAGGCCGATGTCCAGAGCCCTGTACCCGCCAGGGTCCAGCGGCTTGATCCAGAGCGTCTCGTCCTTCATGCGTTTGAAGCGCTCGCGGCTGGCGGCGACGGCGTCCTGGCCGGGGTTCTTCTCAAAGCCGATGCTGATCTCGTCGAGGTCCTCGGGCAGCTTGTACGCGCAGGTGATGTAGAACTTCTTGCCCAGGCTGACCTGGGCGGCGCGGCGGTCCTCTTCCGGCGTCTTGCCCAGACTGTCGGCGATCCACCCCTCAAGAAGTCCGACGGCGCCGGCCTCTCCGTCCTTGGCCAACTTTACCTGCGAGCCGAACCCCTTCTTCGCCAGGAGCGCTGCAGCATTACGGGCGATGGCGATGGCCTGCTCCTGGGTGACGGCGCCATCCTCCAAATGGAGGAAGAGCCTCACATGGAACCAGAGCTTGGCGCTGTCGAGCTGGACGTGGACCTGGCAGCCCTTGCCGTTGCTGTTGAGCATGATGAACATGTCGTTGCGGTCGAGTCCGAAACCCAGATCCTCGACGTAGCGGTATTTGTAGTAGGGGCTCTTGGGATTCTTGACCTGCTCGCGCCATCCCTTGGCGTCGCGACCCTTCCACTCGGCGATGGACTTGGCGGTGTACGGGGCGTTGATCGAGGCGAACAGCGTCATGTCCAGCCGCCGCAGGGGGCGGTTGTCCTGGACGGGCTGAGGCTGCTCGGCGTCGGGCGGGGCGTAGCGGTAGTACGCGCTGACGTGGCAGAAATAGGGAGCGCCTTTCTCCAGCGTCGAGCGCCCGGGGCGGTACGTGAAATCGGTCTTGCCGGTCTTCCTGTCGGTCTCCCAATGCCCGGAGATGAATGGGCGCCCGTCCGGCCGGGCGCCGTTGATGTTGTGCGAACACGGGACGCGGCAGAATCCGGCGTGGGGCTGCTTCTTCTGGGGAAACAGGCTACGGAACTCCTCGTCGGTCAGAAACAGCTTGTGTGCCGGCGGGGGGGCGTTTTCCCACGTCAAGTTCTTGTCCAGTGCGGCCGCCGGAGCGGCTGTCAGCAGAATTACGATAATCAGACAACACATCAGCGTCAGGTGCTCCGCCAATCGTCGAGTGGTAGTCATGTGTGGCCGCCTTATAGTCTGTTCATGAAGTGAGTATTGCCTGCTCTGTGTTCAATGCGTCTCTGTGGCCGAAGCAAAAACCGACGACGAGGACGAGGACGACGACGAGGACGATCCGCCCACGATGGCATATTCAACCTTGTTTGCGTTGAATAACGCGAACAACTTTCTGGATTCTTCCTGTGTCTCCATAGAACTGTCGTCTCAGTTGCTCAACGGCTGCGATGCGCTCTTCCGGCGGGCGCGACAGCCAGTACGCCAGGTCTCTGGCGGCTTGCGACTTGTCAGTGACATCGTGTTTGGCGACCACCCGCTCGATCATGATGTATATTATCGTCGAAAACGTGGACGCTCGGAAAGAACAAATCGTCAACCATCCCCCCTCTGCCATGGTTTTATTCTGTCCCAGAATCGCTTACACTTCGCCGCATGAATATTACTGCCGATCTTAGCGTGCGCAAGGCGCGGCCGCGCATTGGGCTGCTTCCTACGGGGCATTTGATCTATTGGGACCAGTTCCCCGGGCTCAAGCAGCGGGGGCTGGATATGTATGAGCGGTACCGCCGGCGGCTGGCGGAGATCGGCGACGTGATCTCGCCGGGCCTGGTGGATACCCCCGAAAAGGCCTGGCAGGCCGGGGCGACGTTCGCGGCCGAAAAGATCGACATCCTGCTGGTGCTGCCGCTGGGGTACACCACGGGCATCGTCGTGCTGCCGGCAGTGCGGGCCGTTGGCGACCGCCTGCCGCTGCGCATCCTCAACACGCACCTGGACGGCTCGTACGACTACAAGTCGGCCGACACGGCGACGTATCTCTATCACGAAGGCCCGTGCTGCATTCCCGAATACGCCGCGGGGCTGGTGAGCATGGGGCGCGAGTTCCGCGTGCGCACCGGGGCGTTTGGCTCGGGGCGGTTCTGGCAGCAGGTATCGGACGATTGCGTCGGGGCGGCCGCCGCTCGGGCGATGGGCGCGCTGAACGTGGGGCTGCTGGGCAACACGTACACCGGCATGGTGGACATGCCCACCGACGAGCATCGCTGGCTGCGTGCCAGCGGCCGCATGATCGTCCGCCCGGAGGTCGAGGAAATCGAGGAAGCGTACCATGCCGTGACGGCCTCGCAGACGCAGGATATGTGCGCCCAGTTCCGCCGCGCGTATGACGTGGACGCGACGGTGAGCGACGAGCACATGGAGTTCTCGGCGCGGGCGGCAGTGGCATACGAGCAGGTCATCCTTCGCCACGACATTTCGGCATTCGGGTACTACTGGTGGGGGCAGAAAGATCTGATCACGCAGTTGCGGGCTCAGTCGAACCTGGCCGTCTCGCGCCTGGCGGCGATGGGCCGCCCCGGCGTCACCGAGGGCGACGTGAAGACCGCCATGGCGATGAAGATCCTTGACCTTCTGGGCGGAGGCGGGATGTTCGTCGAGTTCTTCGCCATCGACTACGATGCGGACTTTCTGCTGATGGGCCACGACGGGCCCAGCAACATCAACATGGCCGCCGGACGGCCGAAGCTCCAGCACCTCCAGGTGCATCACGGCAAGACCGGCCACGGGTTGGGGATCGACTTCGACGTGCGGCAAGGGCCCGCGACGCTGCTTAACGTCAGCCAGTTCGGCACGGGTGAGACGTTCAAGCTGATCGCCGCGCCAGCCGAGGTCGTCGCCGGCGACGTGTTGCAGATCGGCAACCCCAACTGCCGCATCAAGGTCGAGCGCCCGATCGAAGAGTTCTTCGACGCCTGGTGCCGCCAGGGTCCCGCCCACCACATCGCCCTGGGCAGCGGCGACCATCTGGCCGAATTGGAAACCTTCGCCCAGGCGATGGGGTTCGAGTTCGTGAAGATTTGACGCAGGTGATGCCGTGAGTTTCGCAGAATTGCAGAATGACGAGGCGCCGCATTGATGAACCCGGACTACATGCAGTGGGCCTTGGCTGATGGATTGGGGTTTCCCTCCCGCAGCGGCGATCTTGACGTGATGGCCGGATTCCGTGATCCGCCGGCGGGCTATGGCGAGGTGCCGTTCTGGTGGTGGACCGGCGACGTGCTCGACGCGCCTCGGCTGATCGCCCAGATCGAAGAACTGCACGCCAAGGGCGTCAGCGGCGTGCAGGTCAACTACTCGCACTACGACACGCCCAACGACTGGCTGACCGAGCAGGACGAGCCTTCCATCTTCTCGCCGCAGTGGTGGAAGGTTTACACGCAGGTTTCGCAGGCTTGCGCCAAGCTCGACATGGGCATCGGCATGAGCACCTATACGGTGGACTGGCCCGGACCCAAAAACCTCTTCTACCAATTGTTCTACTCCAAGGCGGAGCTCAACGCCTTCGAGCTCGAGGCCGGAGAATCTCGCAAGGCCGCCAGCGGCCAGACCGTCACGATTGACTGCCCTGCCGACCAGATCGCCGCGCGGGCGTATCCCGTCGTGAACGGTCAGCTCCAACGCGGCGGCGTGGACCTGGCGCCACATATAAAGGATGGCACGCTCACCTGGACCGCCCCACAGGGCCAGTGGGATGTCCGCACGTTCCGCAGCGTGCGAAAGGCCGGCACGCTCAACCCGATGATGAGCGGTGCGGGCGAGACCGTGATCGCCGGGTTCTTCCAGAAGTTTCAGGACCACAACGGCGGCTCATCGAAGGGCCTGAACTACTTCTTCAACGACGAGTTGCACGTGGGCATGGGCAAGTTCGCGTGGAACGGCGACTTCACGGCCGAATTCCGCCGCCGCAAGGGCTACGACCTGCTCGAAGTTCTGCCGGCGATGTGGGAGGACATCGGCCCGCTCACGCCGAAGGTTCGCATGGACTACGCCGACGTGCGCATGTCGTTGATGGAGGAGCGGTACTTCCGGCCGATCTTCCACTGGCACGCGTCGCGGGGGATGATCTTCGCCTGCGACAGCGGCGGGCGCGGGCGACATCCCAACGAGTTCGGCGACTACTTCCGCGCCACGCGCTGGTACACCGCGCCCGGACACGACACGCCCGGCGGCAAGGCCGACTTGATCAAGGGCAAGGTCTCGTCGTCCATCGCCAACCTGTACCAGCGGCCGCGCGTGTGGCTCGAGGGCTATCACAGCCTGGGCTGGGGGGCTGCGCCGGAGCTGCTGATGCACGCCACGCGCGAGAACTATCTGTACGGCTGCACGCTGCTGAACCTGCACGGGCTGTACTTCACCACGTACGGTTCGCACTGGGAATGGGCGCCGCCGTGCTATCACTTCCGCATGCCGTACTGGGCGCACATGGGCGTGTTCCTGAAATACTTCGAGCGTCTGTCGTACGTGATGAGCCAGGGCTGCCTTGCCGCCGACGTGGCGGTGGTCTACCCCGTCGCGCCGTACGAAGCCGAGATCGACGCCGACGCGGCGCGCGACACCGCCTTCGAACTGGCCCGCCAGCTCATCGCGGCCGGGATCAACTTCGAGTTCATCGACAACGACTCGCTCGCGCGGGCCTGCGTTGAGAACGGCCGCCTGGTCGTCAAAGACGCCGGCGCGTCATACCAAGCGCTGGTGCTGCCGAACATGAAAGCCGTGCGCTGGGCGACCATCGAGAAAGCGGCCGCATTCGCAGCCGGCGGCGGGAACGTGTACTGCGTCGGCTCGCTACCGATGGCGTCCGATCGCGCCGGGCGCGACGACGCGGAACTGGAGCGGATGAACGCCACGGCGTTTGCCCCGCAGCATCGACTGGCCGATGCAGCGGCGGCCGTCGAGGCCATCCGCGGCACGTTTGTGCAGGACGTGCGAGGCCTCGGCCAAACCGTGCGGGCGATTCACCGCAAGATCGGCCCGCGCGACGTGTACATGGTTCTGGACGCACAGCCGGGCGCCGTCGTCGAGTTCCGCGCCAAAGGCGCCGTCGAACTGCTCGACCCGTGGACCGGCGCGGCGGCGCCGCTGCATGTGGTCGCCCAGACGGCAACCGGCACGCAGGTTGAACTGCCGCTGGAACCTTACGAGGCGCAGGTGGTGGCGTTTACGCCAGGCAAGAAGCACGTGAACCCGGCGGCGAAGGACACCCGCCCCGAAACGGCCAAGCCGCTGCCCCGGACGTGGACCGTCGAGTTCGTGCCCACGATGGACAACGCCAACGGCGATTTCCGAATCCCTGTCACGAGCGACAATAAGATGATTGGAGTCGAAGCTCGCCGTTTCGCATGGGCGGGCGAAACCCAGGCATTGGCCAAGACCGCCATGCTCCCGCAAACCGACGACAGCAGTTGGGCGAGAAATCTGCATGGGTTCGGGACGCAGTTCTACGTGCTGGGCCCGGTGCCTGCCGACGTGGACACCTTGCAGCTTGACGCAAAACTCGCCGCCCTGTCGGCAGTCGATCCGCTCGTGCCCTTGGAAATCTCGGGCAAGAGCTTCACCTGGCGGCCCTACGACTTCTCGTGGCGATATGGCAAGGAAGAGGATCTCGGCCACCAGGGTTATCACGGCCTCAAGCGGACTGTCACCGACGACTTCCTCTGCCTGGGCAAGGCGGTGGACGGTCTCAACGAGACGCGCCACGAACCAGATGGCGGCCGCTACTACCTCTGGACCTCGGCGACCGTCGCGAAGCCGACGACGGCCGCGATCTGCGTCAGCCGCGGCGCCCCGGCCGACAAGAGCCACACCTCGCCGGTCATCACGCCGGCGGCGGTGTGCGTCAACGGCGCGGCTGTAGCGGACCTCGCGCAGGGCGTGGAACTCAAAGCCGGCGCCAATCCGGTTGTGGTGCGATACGATGCCGGCGGGCGCGGGCACTTCGTGATGCGAGACCAAGCCGTCGCCGTTCCGGCTGTGCGGCAGAAGCTGGCGATGCGCTGGTATGGCGACGCCGGCGTGATCCGCTTTGACGTGACGGCCGGTCGGCAAGAGACGCAGTGGCTGCGATTCCTCTCCGCCCCCGGCACCGCTTCCATCTGCGTGCAGGCGCGGGGCAGCGTCACGGCCTGGATGGACGGGCGGCCGATGCTCGCCAAGGGCGACGGCCGATTCGTGCCCGGACGGCCTTGCCCCCGCGCGGCCGTGATTGCCCTTCGCATCAAGAGCGAGACGGGCTGCATCGGCGGCGCGACCGTGCCCGAGCCCGTGACGATCCAGACCGACGGCCGCGGCGAGATGCCGCTGGGCGACTGGTCCAAGATGGGCGTCCTGAACAACTACTCCGGCGGCGTGCGGTACAGCACCAGCGTTACGTTGACTGCCGACGAGGCCCAAGGCGCGATCACGCTGGGCCTGGGCCACGTGGCCGGCACGGCCGAGGTGTACATCAACGGCCAAAGCGCCGGCGTGCGCGTGGCACCGCCGTGGAAGGTCGGTGTCAGCGGCCTGTTCAAAGCCGGCCTGAACACGGTCGAGGTGCTGGTGTACAACACGCTGGCCAATCACTACCAGACCATCCCGTCGCGCTATCGCGGCGAACCGGTCTCAGGCCTGATCGGCCCGGTGCGACTTTTGATCGTAGCACGGGCGTCTCGCCCCTGAGTAGCATGGCCGTCTCGGCCATGTCCTTGCTTTGCACGGGCAAGATGCCCGTGCGACTCATGGGCGAGACGCCCATGCTACTGAGGAGAACAGATGCCCGACTTGGGATACAACTACCGCCTGCCGGAGTTCGCTGCCGGTAGCCGCCTGCTCTTTCAGGGCGACTCGATCACGGATATGCAGTGGGGGCGCAATGAGGCCGACCGCAATCACTACCTCGGCCACAGCTATGTGTTTCTGATCGCGGCGCGGCTGGGGGTGGACATGCCGGCGGCCAAGCTCGAGTTCTTCAACCGCGGCGTCAGCGGCAACACGTTGGGCGACTTGAAGAACCGCTGGCAGAGCGACGCCATCGACATGAAGCCTGACCTGCTGAGCATTCTCGTGGGCGTCAACGACGTCCACCGCGCCGGCGGGGCGGTGGCCTTGCCCGCGTGGGAGGCCGACTACCGCTGCATCCTCCACGCCAGCCGCAAGGCCAATCCCGCCCTGCGGCTGGTCCTGCTGGACCCCTTCGTTCTGCCTTCGGGCAAGCTGGCCGACAAGGACCAGTGGCAGCAATGGCGCGGGCAGGTGGACGCGCTCTGCACCATCGTCGAGCGACTGGCTGTCGACTACCAGGCCGTCCATATCCGCACGCAGGAAATCTTCGACGCCGCCGCGGCCGCCGTCGAGCCCGCGCATTGGATGTGGGACGGCGTCCATCCACTGCCCCAAGGCCACGAATTGATCGCGCGGTATTGGCTGCAGGAAGTCAGTGCCCGCTGGAGCGGGCGGTAGACCGTGCTACTTCAGCAGTTGCCTGCCGATGTTCTGACAGGCCGTAATGAAGCCTCTGAGGCCGGCGGGGGCTTTGTCTTTGGCGGCTTCGCCGCCGTATTCCACCAGGACGGCGGTGAGGAATCCGGTGTCGCTGAAGAGCGGTTCGGCGTCGCCCTTCTTGTCGCGCACGTGGCGGGCGCGGGCGGCTAGCTTCTGGGCGAGCCATTCGTGCTCGGCGCCGCTGGCCGATTTTTCCAGCGACTCGGCGGCCTGCTCGTATTTCCCGTCGGCGGCCAGTCGCTCGCCGGTGAGGAAGACGCTGATCGGGTTATCCGGCCAGGCTCGCATGGCACGGACCACTTCCAGGTCGGCGGACCGCAGGTCGCGTTTAGTGCAGTGATCGTACGCCAGGATCAGGTGGATGGTGCTGAGCAGTTGCGGACCGGTCATGGCGGGATTGGCGTCGCCCGTTGCGGCGCAGTGTTCAACCTCCTGCGCCCCCAGAATCGGCATGCCGTTGGCCGAGAGCGCCACGCCCCGCAACAGGTGATATCCGCACTTGAGCTGAGGGGAGGTTGGATTCGGGTTAAGCATTTCCACCTCGTACAGTGCGGCGTTCATGCTGCCGCTGGAGAGGTGCCCCACGGCCAGAACCACGCCGGTCATGGGCGGTGGCGTGTCGGCCATGGCGTTCATGTCGGTCTCGATGCCTTTCCAGTCGGGCTTGCCCTCTGCCAGCGGTTGGCGCCCGGTCGCCAGTGTGGCCAGTTCGGCGGCGGCATTGGCCAAGTCGCGCACCAGATCGCTCAGGGTGGCGGGATCCTGTTTCCCCGCCTGGGCTGCCGCCAGCGCCAAGCCCTTGAACGTGCTCGTGACGAGCGTGCGGCGCGTGGCCCGGTAGGCCCTGGCCTTCCAGGAGTCAAGCAACGCGATGAGGCGCGCTTCCTCGGCGGCCAGGTCCGCTTCGCGCCGAGCCGCCGCGGCGGCCGCGGCGGTGGCGTCATATGCTGCCGCGTCGGAGGGGGCGGTGGTGGGCTGGGCCAGGAGTTCCTTTGCTGCGTCGGCGGCTTCTGATGCGCGGTTGGCGGCCGCGGCGGCGGCTTTGGGATCTTTAGCTGCGCGTGCGGCGATGGCTTGGGCCAAGGCCTGTGCGGCGACGGCCTGAGCTTCGGCGGTGGTCTTGGGTTTTGAGCTGGAGCAACCGGCCAAAGCAATCGCCGCGGCCAGAACTAGCACGTTTATCTTCATGGTGGCGTACCCCATGTGCCTTTTCCCATCCTCTTAATCCGTTTCCAATCCGTTAATCCCGCACTCCCCGTCCCTGGGCGCGCGGGCTGCGGTGGCAGACGACCTGCTGCTTGAGGTTGTTGGCGTAGAGCAGGATGTCGTTGTCGGGGAAGTCGATCACGCGGACGATCTCGCCCAGCGGGCCGCAGTTGGGCACGATCTGTTCCAGAGCGTTGGGGCACGAGCGAAGGAAGGTCTCGTTGAGCACGTTGCCGTCCTGGTTGGGCAGCAGGGTGAAGTAGAGGATGTCATTCTCCACCAGGTCGCTGAAGTAATGCGTGCCCAGCGAGGCGCTGGGGATCAGGTCCTCGCGCATCGCCACGACCTCGCACAGGGCGGCGGCGTTGTTGATGTCGGCGAAGGCCGTCGGGATCCCCAGCGAGGGCGTGGTGGTTCCCCACCGCCCCGGGCCGATCAACAGGTCGCTGGTGTGGTGCGGGCGGTCGCCGGCGTGCATCACCTTGCCGATCAGCCGCGCGACGCTGTGGCGGTCTGCGATGGGCAGGCGGCCGTACTCGAAGGGGCATATGAAGATGATGCGGCTGACGGACAGGAGGCGGCTGGGGCCGATGACGGCGCCCTTGGTGCGCAGCACGAGTTGCTCGTCGGGAATGTGATCGGGCGGGGCGACGATGGTTCCGGCGCCTTGAACCTGGAGGGGGCGGCACTGCACGAGGTTGATCTTGTAGTGCTCGGGGTCGATGAAGTTTGCGGTGAACTCAACGTCGACCGGGTACGCGTAGGCGCGGTGGAGCACCTGGAAAAGGTTTCGCATGTCGTCGACGAAATCCGTTGCCGACAGCAGCTTCTCGAACGTCAGCACCCAGTCCGGCGGCGCATCGGGCGCGGGCGAGGCCGCGGCGCTGGCGACGGTCTCGATCGGCAGCGAGACGCCCTGGGCGACCACCTGCGGGAAACTGCTGGAGATGAGCTGGTTGGACTGCAGGTTCAGCACATCGACGCGGCGCTGGGCGTACTGGCGCACCTCGTCGAAGGTGCCCTCGGGGCGCATCTGTGGGGCGTTGAGGGCTACCACGCGCGTGTAATCGTCGTCGACGCGGTCGACGGCGCGCGTGCCCAAGCCGAACACCAGGCGCAGCATGCCCGCGTTGGGGTCGATCTCCTCGTTCCAGACGTACGGGTTGATGGAGAAGCCCACGCCGGCCACGTGCGGGTAGAAAAGTTGCCCGTTGAGCGAGCCCGATACGCGCTGCACCAGCAGGGCCATCTGCTCGTCGCTGTCCAGCAGCCCGCGCTGGGCGCGGTAGCGCAGGGCCTTCTCGCTCATGGTGCTGGCGTAGATGGTGCGGACGGCCGACATGAAATCTTCCAGCCGCTTGTCGCGAGAGCCCTGGTTGACGCAGAAGACGCTTTCGTACTTTCCGGCGAAGGCGTTGCCGAAGCTGTCCTCCTGAAGGCTCGACGAGCGGACGATGATGGGGCTTTGGCCGAAGTAGTCGAGCATGTCGCTGAACTGCTTCTGCGTCTCGGGTCCGAAGCTGCCGCGGATGATGCTCTGGCGGGCGCGCTCGGCGCCGTCCAGGAAGCTCTGCGGGTCTTTCTGGCGCTGGCGGATCCACCAGATGCCGTTGCGCACCAGGAAGGTGTAGAACACGTCCGAGCCGATGTAGAACGAATCGTGCGGCTCCAGCAGCGCCGCAAGGTGCGGCGTCGAGCGGCGCAGCACCGCGCGGGCGATCAGCATGCCCACGCTCTTGCCGCCGATGAGCCCCGTGCCCAGCATGCGCCCGCCCAGGCGGATGATCTCGGCCAGCGTCATGTATTTCTCGACCAGGTCGAACAGGCGGTCGTTGCGCGTGACCATCATGTAGACCAGGCGGCGGAAGATCTCGCGCTCGCGCTCGGGCGGGGCCTCGCCCTTGGCGACGGCTTCCATTGTCTCGGCGGCCTCGCGAAAGCTGCGACCCCACAGTCCGCTGCCCTCGGCCGACGACGCCAGTCGCCGCCAGGGCACGGCGGTGAGGATCTCCGAGATCACCGCACTTTGTGTCACCGGTAAAAAGTCGTCGCCGTGCCAGACGTGCAGGAAGTACATCGTCGGCGAGAACCGCTGCTGCACCTTCTGGGGGTGAATGTACAGTTCGCCGTTGTGGCGGTAGATGTTGATGACGACCTGGGCGGTTTCGGCGATGGTGGCCGTCGTCTCGGCGGCGTGACAATTTCGCAGCAGGCCGAAGTACGCGATGGCCTCGACGTCATAGAGGTACGGGCAGGTCAGCAGGAAGAAGTTGCCCAGCATCTGGTCGCTGTACCAGTCGGCGGCAAGGTCCGAGAGGCAGTCGAAGATGAAATATGAGCCGTGGCCGTGCTGCTCGACGACGCGGTGGATCGCCGCCAGGAACGCCTCGAAGCCTTCCTCGGGCTTGAGTTCGTAGACGTCGGCCCCGGCGTCGTCGCCCAGCAGCGGCGGGTGCTTGGCGAAGCGGAAGTAGATGAGCTTTCGCCCGCTGCGATGGGCGGCTTGGCAGCAGGGGGCGATGAACGGGCGGTAGTTCTCGACGGTATCGACGTGGAAGACGATGTTGTCGCCGGGAATCAGTCCGCCCAGCACTTTGTCAAAGCCGGCCAAGCCTGTTCCGAGATTCGCGTCGGTTTGTGGCATACCAGTCACTTCCTATGCAGTGCCCTATGGAGTGCGGCAGCCGTAGCTGCCGCTTTTGAAGTTGTTCGGCATCCGAAAAACTGCCAAAGCGGCGGCTGCTGCCGCCGCACTCCACATGCGGCTAATTAGCGGTCATGGTGATCCCGCAAAGGATCGGCATTTGCGCCTGGGAAGGCTTTTCATGCGGACTTACCAGCTCCACTGTCAGCTTGTCGGCCACGCTGACAGCGGGGAACTCCAGGACCAGCGCTTTTGCGGGGGCGCCCGCTTCTTTTACGATGTCCAGCGCCGCTCGGACCGTCTTGCCCTGGATCTTCACGTCGAAGAGGCGCGAACCGGCCTTGTCTGCCGCCGGGGCGGCAAAATGCAGGGCTATCTTATATACGGCCGGTCCGTCGCCTGCCGCACGGGCGGGGATCGTCAACTTCCTGAGCCCATGGCCGCGGGAGTTGTAGATCCAGGGCTGATCCGTCGCGGCGACGGGATTATGAAACGCGTTGCGCCGCTGCCAGGCGCCGCCTTCGTAGAACTCGGCCTCGAGCGGCAGGGCGATGCCGCCCTCGCGGAAGTTCTCCTCGACGGGGCGCGGATACGCCAGCCACAGCAGCGACTTGTCATCGCGCAGGTCGCCCATCGCGCCGAGGTTCACCGCCAGGTTCCGCACCGGCGTGATGCCCCCGCCGCGCACGTACAGAGCGAAGTTGTTGGGGGCGTCATCATGCACCATCGCCACGCTGCACTGGATCGGCAGGGCACACTGGCAGCCGGCCCCGCCGATGGGCCACAGGGCAACGCCGTCCGCCGAGATCGACGTCACCCAGCAGTTGGCGCGCTTGGCGGAAAGGTGCTCCGTTCCCTGGTCGCGCAGCAGGTCGATGTAGCCCATGCCCTCCGACCGCCCGACGATGATGCATCCCGACGCGCTGGAGATGCCGCAGTGCTTGTACGGGCGTTGGATCTCCAAAGGCACCGCGTGGCCTGTGGTGGGATGGGGCACCATCTTCTGCTTACCGGTCTTGAGATCGAACGCCCACGGTTCGCCGTAGAGCCCGTCGCCGATGATCATCGGGCGGTGGGCGTTGCTGATCGACGAGAGCCACTTCAGGTCGCCGGTGGCCGCGTCGCGCCCGGCAGCGCCGTGATTGGGATACTTGCCCACCGGCGCTGCGCCGCCTTTGTGACCCGAGACCGGCGCCTGCACCAGGATGCCATTGTGAACCATCAGCAGGCCTTGCGCCCAAGATTTGGATCGCCGGGCGCTGACGCCGCCGCAGGCGGTCCAGTCCACCGCCCGCTTCCACCGCACTTTGCCGCTGCGCACCTCCAGCGCGGCCAGCATGCAGACCAGCCGGTCTTCCGGGTCCTTGGACAGAGCGGCCTTGGCCGACTCCGGCAGACGTGCGATGAACGGGTTCATCTCCTCGATGGCCTGCTCGTGCTGCTCGGCCGTTGCCCCGTCGTGGCCGATGAAAACCAGCCCACCGCCGGCGACGACGTTCCAGTGCAGGAACAGCCCGGGCTCGTAGGTCCAGAGCAGCTTGCCGGTGGCGGCGTCGATGCCGAAGAGCAGGTCGCTGACGCGGGCGTCGTTGTAATTCTCGACGGTCATGTGCGTCCACTTGTTGTTCTCCAGGGCGGCAAAGCCGACCGTGCGCGACCCCACCAGCACGCCCTCGACGAGCATCAGCGGGCCCCACATGCGGCGCTTGCCGTCGGGGGCGGCTGGGACTTTATATTCGCCCAGCTTGCGGCCGGTGGCGGCGTCGAGGCGAATGCATGTGTCGTGAACGACAACGAAGTATCCCTGCGGGCCGACCGCTGCGTTGCCGCCGAGGCTGTCGGCGTCGCAACGCCAGGCGGCCTGCAGCGGAACCTCCCACAGCTTGCTGCCGTTGAAGGAGTCATACGCCGACACGCCTCGCTCGGAGCAGTGGAACATCCGCCCCTGGTAGGCCAGCGGCGGCGAGGCGCCCATGTGGCGGTTGGGGCCGTCGGTCGGCCCGGGCAGGCCGAACCACTGCAGGCGCAGCGGCCCGCGAACCTGCTGGTCCTGGCTGCAGTTGGTTGCCCCCGCGCTGCCGTGGGCGTGCGTCCATGCCCCGGCGCCTTCAAGGGCGGGGCGGTTGAAGACCGCCCATTTGCCGTCGGCCTTGGCTGACGCCAGCGGCGTCTGGCCCGCCCATGCCGTGAAGCCTTCGCCCTGGGGCAGCACCACCCAGCCGCGAATCGGCGCGACGATGCGGTGCATTTCTTCGGCGCTGCCGGGCAACTTTCCGCTCAACACGGCGGTTTCAGACACCACGAGGTTGGCGAAGTACTTTGTGTACGGCAGACGCTCCAGCGGCCATTGCTCTACCACGACGCGACCTCCCCAGAGGCCTGCAGTCTCTAGCATCTTTCGTGCGGCCGCCACTTTGGCTGCGTCGGGTGAGACGCCGTAGATCTTCAGTTGCGTCCGTCGCGCCAACTCCAGCGCCAGTTCGCCCGTCTCGACGCCGTAGATCACAGCGTAGCCCTTGGTCGCCTCGGGGGCCAACTGGAGGACGCGATCGGCGGCGGACTTGATCGCCGGAGAGACCGGCGGGGTGAATAGTGGGACGGGGACGAAGCCGGCGTTTTTGCTCGGCGGCGAGCCAAAGCAATAGATGCGGCCGCTGTCGGTCGAGACAAGCAGCTTGCCGTCGGCAACGGCCAGGCTCAGGGCCGAGCCTTCCACCGCGACCTTCCAGAGCTCTTTGCCATCGGCGGCATTGAGGCCGACGACGGCGTTGAGCGCGCCGACGATGAGCGTCTTGCCGGCGAGGATCACGCTCTGAGGCCCGTTGATGGCGTATTCCCAGGCCACGGTGGGCTCGGAAGGCGCGGCGCCGCCGCGGCGGGCGGCGGCTTCATCCTGCCCGCGCGGCGCGGGCACGCGCCAGGCCTGCACCTTGTCCATCAGCTCCTGCCCCTGTTTGACGCTGACGCCGCAGCTATAGATGATGCCCTCGCGCACGACGATCTGCCCGCCGGTGGGCAACCCTTTGACCTTGGGGTTGCTCCAGGAGCTGATCGCCTCGGGCAGGGCGCCATCGATGGCGAAGGTGTTGGTGCTCTCCCACCCGGCGTACAACAGCCCGCCAAAGAGCGTGTTGAACGACCCGCCGCCGGCATGGATATGCGTGCGGCAGAGCAGATCGCCGCTGCGGCGGTCGAACAGCGCCGGCGCCAGGCGGCCGCGAGGCATGACCAGCAGGCGCGCATCGGCCAGCAGGTAGCCCAGCGGCACGATCTGGGCCATCGGCTTTTCGCCCTCGCGGTCGTTCTTCCAGATCACGCGACCGCTCTTGGCGTCGACGGCGTAGAGGAAGATGCCGCTGTTGGGAAAGATGCCGGCCGCGAAGTACGCCACGCCGTCCTGCACCAGCACGCCCGTGCGCACCGGCCAGAGGGAGATGAGGTTGCCGTCGCCGGGGATCCGCAAGTCCGACGGCGCCGCTCGCAGCGACCAGACCTTGGATCCATCGGCCGCATTGAGGCAGTGCACCCAGCCGTCGTCGCCGCCGAAGTAGACTTTGCCGTCGGCCACGCCCGGCGCTAGGCGCACCGGTCCACCGGTGGGGAATGTCCAGAGCGTTTTTCCGCTGGCGGCGTCGAGGCAGCGGACCACGCCGTCGCCGACGGAACCGAAGAACACGCGCCCGCCGGCAGCGACCGCGCTGTCGCAGCGGTCGAAGTCGATCCGGCGGCGCTCGATGCGCCCGCCGAATCCGTTGGTGCCGTAGGTGAGCCCAGGCCCGAAAGCCGGCTGGGGCGCGAAGGGCGCTCGGTACTCCCACATGCTCACCGTCGGCGCGGCGGCGAAGTCTTCATCGGTGACGCCGCTTCGCGCTGCGTCGCGGCGGAAGGTCGGCCAGTCGGCCGCCTGTGCGGCAGTGGCGAAAGCGAGCACCAACATGACCAGATACACCGGCAGACGCAAAGAACTCAGCATATCCTCTCTCCGGGGTGCGATATTGCACGGACTCATTATGCGCGATCTAACGGCTGTGGCATAAAACTAAACGTCCTGCGCCTTGGATGGGTGTCGTGGCGGGAGGGCTGCGAAAGAAGCCCGACAGCCACGACGGGCCTGGGGCAGTCGTGGCTCTGGGGGCCTTCGGCCCTGCGCGCCACGGCACCCCGGACCGGTTCGCGGTTCCCAACTCACCAAAAAAACACCGGGAACCGGGCAAGTCTTACCCGGTTCCCGGTTCCGTTGTTCCCGGTTCCTGCTGTTAGACGACGCCCTGGGCCATCATGGCGTTGGCGACTTTGACGAACCCGGCGATGTTGGCGCCGGCGACGAGGTCGCCCTTCTTGCCGTAGGCCTCGGCGGCCTGTATGCACTGATCGTACACGGCGTTCATGATCTGCTTGAGGCGGTTGTCGACTTCATCGAATGGCCAGTTCAGGCGCATCGAGTTCTGCGACATTTCCAGGGCGCTGGTGGCCACGCCGCCGGCATTGGCGGCCTTGGCCGGGGCGAACGACACGCCGGACTTCTGGAAGATCTCGACGGCTTCGGGCGTCGAGGGCATGTTGGCGCCTTCGCCGACGGCGATGCACTTGTTCTTGACCAGCGCCTTGGCGGCGTCGGCGTCGATCTCGTTCTGGGTGGCCGAGGGCAGGGCGATGTCGCAGGGCACGGTCCAGATGCCCGTCCAGCTATTGGTGTACTGGGCGGTCTTGTGCTCGGCGGTGTAGTCTTTGATGCGCCCGCGCTCGACTTCCTTGATCCGCTGAACGGTGGCCAGCTTGATCCCGCCCTCGTCGACGATGTAGCCGTTGCTGTCGCTCATCGCCACGACGGTGGCGCCGAGTTGCTGAACCTTCTGGGCGGCGTAGATCGCCACGTTGCCGCTACCGGAAATCGTGACCTTCTTGCCCTTCCAGTCGGTCTTGCGGTCCTGCAGCATGCGGCTGACCAGGTACACCAGGCCGTAACCCGTCGCTTCGGTCCGCACCAGCGAGCCGCCCCAGCCGATGCCCTTGCCCGTCAGCACGCCGGTGAAGCTGTTGGTGAGCTTCTTGTACTGGCCGAACATGTATCCGACCTCGCGGCCGCCGACGCCGATGTCGCCGGCGGGGACGTCGCAGTCGGGTCCGATGTGGCGGAAGAGTTCGCTCATGAAGCTCTGGCAGAAGGCCATGACTTCATTGTCGCTCTTGCCCTTGGGGTCGAAGTCGCTGCCGCCCTTGCCGCCGCCGATGGGGGTGGTGGTCAGGGCGTTCTTGAAGATCTGCTCGAAACCCAGGAACTTGATGATGCCCAGGTACACCGAGGGATGGAACCGCAGGCCGCCCTTGTATGGGCCGATGGCGCTGCTGAACTGCACGCGGAAACCGCGGTTGATCTGGATGTTGCCCTTGTCGTCGACCCAGGGCACGCGGAACATGACCTGGCGCTCGGGCTCGACGAGTCGCTCCATGATCTTCATCTTGGCCAGCTCGGGGCGCTTGGCGACGACGACTTCGACCGACTCGGCCACTTCCCGAACCGCCTGATGAAACTCCGGCTCGTCCGGGTTGCGCGAGGTGACCAGACCCATGATATTGTCGACGAATGCAGACACGTTCAGACTCCTTCCGCTTTGATTGCCGTTTGAGACGCACAGCTCTGTCACGCGACATTGCGAATCACCTTAGCAATAAGTTGTTTTGGCGTCCAATTACTTGATCTAATACCCCGTAGACCAGATTCTAATAGCATTCAGGATGGCGCGGCGGTAGAACAGCGGATGGACGATTAGCGGCAGTAATGCCGAAAAGCTTACCACAGAGGCACAGAGGGCTCTGAGTGAACAACAAAGCAGAAACAGGAACAAAGAGAGATAAATAAAAGACCCAGTTCGGGTGGTCGCCATATGTGCGATGAGCACGAAGAAGTTTGAGCCGCTGAGGTCGCTGAGGACGCAGAGGAAGAAGAAAGCATGGAATGATGGAATGAGGACAAGGGCAATGGTTCCGGCTTCGTTTCCATTATTCCATTATTCCAGTATTCCACCATTCCTCTTCGTTCCCTTCTCCCTCAGCGACCTCAGCGACCTCAGCGGCTAATGCCGCCGCGGTAAGTTTTCCGGAGACGCCATGGACATCGCCGCATTGAAAGTGTTCTGCGACCTGGTCGAGACCGGCAGCTTCACACGCTCTGCCGAGGCCGGGGGCATTTCGCAGTCGGCGGTATCGCAGCGTTTGGCGCGGCTCGAGGCGGCGCTGGGGACGCAACTGCTCTCGCGCAGCGGGGCGGTGATCGCCCCGACGGAGGCTGGGCAGTCGCTCTATCGCGGGGCCAAGGACATCGTCCGCCGCTACGAGCAGATGCTCGGCGAGATCACCACCGTCCGCGACAGCGCTGTGGGCGTCCTGCGCGTGGGCACCATCTACTCGGTGGGCTTCTACCTGCTCGACGGTTACATCCGGCGCTTCCTCACCGAGCGCCCCGGCGTCAAGCTGCAGGTCGAGTACACCGACGCCACGCGCATCACCGAATCGCTGCTCAACGCGCAGATGGACCTGGGCGTCGTCGCCGAACCGGCCCGCCACCGCTCCCTCGAAGCCGTGCCGCTGATGTCCGAGCCGCTGGTGATGGTCTGTTCGCCCGACCACCGCCTGGCCCTGCGCCGAAGCATCGTGCCCGCCGAACTGGGCGGCGAGCGGTTCGTGGCGTTCGCCGAAGGGCTGCCCACGCGGCGGTTGATCGACCGGATCCTCGGGCGCTACCAGGTCAAGGTCAACGTCGTGCTGGAGTTCGACAACATCGACACGCTCAAGCGGGCCGTCGAGGTCAACGCCGGGCTGAGCATCCTGCCCGAAGCCTCCGTCCAGCGAGAACGCACCGACGGGCACTTGTGCACCGTGCCCGTCAAGGCCGCCACTCAGTGGGTTCGCCGAATCGACATTGTCCGCCGCCGCGGTAAGGCCCCCAGCCGCGCCGAACAGGACTTCATGACCATGCTTCGTTCGCCCCAACTACCTTGATTATAGTCACTGGACAGGTCTGGACAGGCGGGCAAAGATTTGCCGTGTCAAAACACCGGGGAAAACTGCAATTTCAAAATATTCCTTCGCGCAGTGGACAGGTGGTTTCTGCAACTCGGGAACAGTATTGTGCTGTCGGATGTCGCTGCCGGACGGGATTGTCTGCCTGGCCCCAAGTCCGGCCTGGAAATGTCCATAACATGCTTATAGATAATGTGTTACATTAACAGCCAGGATATGCAAAACGCCTGAAACAGACAAGAAAGAACAACAGGCAGACAACGGATCTTCTTCTTGCTGCGGTGACAAACCAAATGCTGCACTTGAGGTCTACCGCCTCTGTGAGCTCTGTGTCTCTGTGCCCATAGCACAAAGGATACGGCCGCGCAGGTTGTAGGAAAAATCGCAGAACCCCTGCGGTCATGTCCGGTTCAATGGGACTGGCAGGCATAGTCTGCGCGGGACGGGGCGGGGGGTTGAGTCTTGCGCCAGGGTCAGCTATGGTGTTGGGTCCTTTTTCGCACGAGGTGATGCTGTGATGAAAGACATCGCTGAAAACAGATGGTCGCTGGTTTTGACATGGGCGATTGTGGCTGCGGCCATCGCTGCCGCGCCGGTCGTTGCGACGGCGCAAGACGCCCAACCGTCGGACCCGGCGCTCGATCAGTACTACAACGCCAACGCCCTGTACAACCGCAAGCTCTTCAAGCTCGCCGTCGACGAATATGAGAAGTTCCTGCAGGCGTATCCCCAGCACGCCAAGGCCGGCATGGCGCGCTATGGGTTGGGGCTGAGCTACTACTTTATGAAGGACTGGGCCAAGGCCGCTGGGCTGCTGGACCAGTCGATGCAGGACGCCGCCGTGCCCGACAAGGACGCCGTCAGCAACAAGCTCGGGTCGGCGTACCTGGCGCTGGACAAGAACGAGCTGGCCGAGAAGGCCTTCACCTACAGCGCCGGCAACGCCAAGGATGAGAATCGCAAGATCGAGGGGCTCGTGGGCCTGACCGAATCGCGCTTCCGCCAGGAGAAGTGGGATTTGACGATCGCCGCGGCTGACCAGTTCATGGCCGTCGGCGCCAAGTCGTCTTTCGCCCCGCACGTGCAGTTCCTGGGCGCCATCGCCCGCTTCCGCACCGCCAAGTACGAAGAAGCGGCCAAGGTCTTCGCCGCGATCGTCGCCGACCAAGCGCCATCCTCTTATAAGCATCCGGCGACGTACCTGCTGGCCGAGTGCAAGCGCGAGGCCGGGGCGCTGGAGGAATCGATCCCGCTGTACACGCAGGCGGCTGTCAAGGACAGCGGCGCCTACGCTGAAGAGGCTCACTACCGCCTGGGGTACGTGTGCTTCATGCTCAAGAAGTACGATCAGTCCATCGCCCAGTTCACCACGTTCCTGGCGGCGTATCCCAAGAGCACGCAGGCGCCCAAGGCCTCGCTGTACCTGGGCCGCTCGCAGTTCGAGGCCAAGCAGTTTCCCCAGGCTGTCGCGACCCTCACCCCGCTGACGACCCTGCCCGACGTGGGGCCCGATGCCACCTTGTGGCTGGCCAAGAGCAATGCCGCCCAGAAGCAGTTCGCCCAGATCGAAACCGCATTGACCGCCGCGATGCCCGCGCTCAAGGCCTCGCCCCTGGCGGCGGAGTTGTACTTCGAACTCGGCGACGCCCAGCGCGAACTGGCCAAGTATAAGGAAGGCGCCGCCTCCTTCGCCCTGGCCGTCACGGCGGGAGGCGACAAGCCTCTGGCCGCCGTGGCCTTGTACCTCCAGGCGTTCTGCCTGCACAAGGCCGCCGACTATCCCACCAGCCTGGCCCTGTGCCAGGCGTACCTGGCCAAGTATCCCAAGGGCGCTCAGGCCGAAGACGCCGCCTTCCTGCAGGCCGAGAACCTGATGCTCACCGCCAAGATCGACGAGGCCCTGGCCGCCTACGGCGCCTACCTCGGGGCGTATCCCAAAGGACAGTACCTCGCCACCGCCCAGATGCGAACGGGCGAAGGGCTCTACCAGAAGCAGGACTGGGCCAAGATGCTCGCTGCCGTCGAACCGCTGGCGGCGGCGGCCGTCAAGGAAGAGGGTATCTTCTCGCGGTTGTGGTTCATCATTGGCGAGGGGCACTTCCGCCTCAAGGCCGACGCCAAGGCGGTCGAGGCGTACCAGAAGTTCATCGCCGGACACGCCCAGCACGACAACGCCGACGCGGCGTTGTTCAACCAGGCGATGGCGTACAAGAACCTCGCGCAGGACGACCAGTCGGCGGCCTCGCTCAACAAGCTGCTGGCGGGTTATCCCAAGAGCAAGCTGCTGATCGAGGCGGGCGTGGCGCTGGGTCGCATCCACTATATCGCCAAGCGCTATGACCAGGCGCGGGCGGCTTTGACGGCGCCGGCTGCGGCCGGCGACGCCGACGGGCAGTACCTGATGGGATGGGTCGCCCTGGCGGAGAAGAAGGACGACGAGGCGCTGGCGTCGTTCAACGCCCTGCTGGCCAAGAACCCCCAGCACGCCCTGTCGTTCGACGCGGCGCTGCAGGTGGCGGCGATCCAGGTCCGCAAGGAGCAGTTCGCCCAGGCCCAGCAGTCGCTGACGGCGCTGATCGGCGCTCAGCCCAAACACGAGAAGATTGACCAGGCGGTGTTCTACCTCGGTCGATGCATGTGGCAGCTCAAGCAGTTCGACGGGGCGGCCCAGCAGTTCACCCGCGTGTTGACTGAGTTCCCCAAGTCGACCGTCGCCGACCAGGCAATGTACGGTCTGGCCTGGTGCCAGAAGGACCTCAAGCAGGCCCCGGCCGCAATGGCCACCTATGAGAAGTTCTTGACCGCCTATCCGACCAGCGCCTGGGCGCAGGACGTGGCGCTGGAACTGGCGGAGCTGGAGTTCGAGGCCAAGGCGTACGACAAGGCCGTCACGCGCCTGACCGCCCTGGCCAAGGAGCCCCGCAAGGACCTGGTCTCCAAGATCTACTACCGCCTGGGCTGGTGCTACTATAACACGGAAGAGATGGCCAAGGCCGCCCAGAGCTTTGAGACGGCTTTGAAGGAAACGACAATCGAGCCGACGGCCAAGGCCATCGCGCTGTACCAGGCCGGCGAATCGGCGCTGAAGCTCAAGGAGTTCGAGCGGGCCAACGGCCACTTCGCCGCCGCGGTGGCGCTGAACAATCCCAAGATCGACGAACCAGCCCTGCTGCGCCTGGGCGAATGCCAGGCCCTGGTCAACCAGTGGGCCCCCAGCCAGCAGAGCTACACGCAGTTCCTGGCCAAGTATCCCAAGAGCGACCTGACACTGCAGGCGCTGTTCGGGCAGGCCTGGGCGATGGAAAACCAGAAGCTCTACCCCCAGGCGATCGAGACCTACCGCAAGGTGGTCGCCGCCGGGCGGCGAGACGCCACCAGCGCCCGCAGCCAGTTCCAGATCGGCGAGTGCCTGCTGGCGGGCAACCAGCTCGACGAGGCCATCAAGGAGCTGACGCTGGTGGATGTCAAGTACGGGCTGCCCCAGTGGAGCTCCAAGGCGATCCTCGAGATGGGTCGCATTCTGAAGATGCAGAAGAAAGACGATCAGGCCGCCGAACGGTTCCAGGAAGTCGTGACCAAGTTTGCCGATACCGACGCGGCGACGGTGGCCAAGAAGATGCTCGAAGGTAAACCACAATAAGGAAGAGCGGACTATGTCTCGATTCATGAAGTCCATATTCAGGCTGACGGTAATGATGCTGGTGCTGGGCGTGATCGCCTCGGCCACCCAGGTTCTGGCGCAACCCAAAGACGCGCCGGCCAAAGTAGGCGAGAAGGCTCTGGCCGCGGCCGCCAAGGATAAGCCAGCCGAACCCCAGGGCGAGACGCTGCTGTCGCTGGTGAAAAAGGGCGGCGTGGTCATGATCCCGATCTTTCTGGTCTCGATCGTGGCCGTCGGCGTGGCGGTGGAGCGGTTCCTGTCGCTGCGGCGCGACAAGGTCATTCCGCCGACGTTCATCGAGGGGCTCAAGGCCGTCTTCAACGGCGACCCCTCTCGCGTGAATGAGGCCATGACCTACTGCGAGGAGAATCCCTGCCCGCTGAGCGAAGTGATCAAGGCCGGCATCCGGCGCCTGAGTCACGGCTACGACGCGGTCGAAAAAGGCATTGAAGACGCCGGCGGTCGCGAGGTCTACAAGATGAAGCGCAGCCTCCGCCCGCTGATCTCGATGGCCAGCATCGAGCCGCTGCTGGGCCTGCTGGGCACCGTGTACGGTCTGATCACCTGCTTCGAGTCGGCGTCGAAGGCGACGGCCAACCAGTCGGCCGATCTGGCCAAGGGAATTTATGAAGCCATGGTGACCACGGCTGCGGGGCTGACCATCGCCATCCCGATCCTGATCGTCGTGCAGATTCTGGCCAGCAAGGTCGACTCGCTGGTGGACAACATGGACGATCAGGCGATCGACTTCCTGGAGTACTCGCTCCAGCAGAAGAGCGCCAAGTCGCCCGTAGCGTGAGGGAACTGCCATGAAAATCCCGCGCACCGAAGAAATGGATGACAATCCCGTTCAGATGACCAGCCTGATGGACCTGATGTTCATCCTGCTGATCTTCTACGTGGCGACGACGACCTTCAAGAAAGAGGAAGCGGACCCGCAGGTTCAACTGCCCCAGACCAGCCTGCAGAGCACGATCTCCGCGGCCAGCAAGCTGCTGATCATCAATGTCCGCACGGCAGACTCTTCGCAGACCGGCGACTACTACGTGGTTTCCGGGCGGGCGATGAACCTGGCGAAGCTCTCGGCTTTGGTCACCGACGAGGTGAAGAAGGATTCCAAGCAGAAGGTGCTGATCCGCGGCGACCGCAGCGCGTTCCACGGCCAGGTGGCCGCGGCGCTGGCGGCGTGCAAACGCGCCGGGGTGGATCATGCCAATATCGCCTATGACGTGATACCGCTGGGCCAGGCCGGACAGGCCGTCCAGTAAGAAGAAAGCCGCACCCAATGCCGTCCAACAGCCAAACCAGTGCCCGCCGCCCACATGGCAAGTGGCGCCTTACCAAGATCGTCGCCCTGTCCTTGCTGGCGGTGATCGTGCTCGGGGCTGCGGCCTTGCTGGCTTTCGCGCCGGGTCTGATCCGCAAGTACAGCAATGGCATGGGCGTCGAGCAGCGATACGGCGCGGGACTGGTGCGCGACGTGATCTGGGAGGCCCCCAAGCCCGCCTCGGGCCAGGTCAACGCCGAGGGCGTCAACGTCGAGCCGGGCGTCTCGGCGCGGGGCGAGGTGATGATCTTCGTCCGCAAGAGCGAAGACAACCAGGGCGACCTGTACGCCAGCTATTGGCGCGACGATCGGTGGAGCACGCCTGAGCCCGTCGCCGAACTCAACAGCCAGTATTGCGAGGGAGGCCCGGAACTCTCGCGCAACGGCAAGATGCTGTACTTCTACAGCGACCGCCCCGGCGGCTACGGCGGGTACGACGTCTGGGCCAGCTTCCTCCAGAACGGGCGCTGGAGCAAACCGTTCAACCTCGGCAAAGAGGTCAACAGCGAGTTCGACGAGATCGACCCGGCGTTGAACCACGACGGATCAAAGCTGTATTTCTCGTCCAACCGCCCGCACGAGGCCGTCACGCCCGAGCAGCGCAGGGACCTCTGGGTCAAAGCCCTCAAGGACCGCGCCAACAGCGACCACGACATCTTCTGTGCCGACGCGGTCGGCGCCCCCAAAGGCGAGAACCCCTTCGCCGACGTGAACTATCGCGAGAAGATCATCACCGCCCTGGGCGGCAGTCCGGAAACGGAAAAGGCCGTCAAGGACGCGCTGGACTGGCTGACGCGCAACCAGGAGCCCGCGGGCAACTGGTCTGCCGCCAAGCACGGCGGCGGCTGCTCCGACGACGCGGTGACGGCGTTTGCGACCCTGTGCTACATGGGCTGGGGCGCCAAGCATAACGAGGACGGCCCGTACCGAGCGCCGCTGGAAAAGGCCATCAAGTGGATGCTGGCCAATCAGCCGGCAAACGGCGACTGGACGCGCGGCACGGGCAGCGGCAACGGCATGTACTGCCACGGCGTGGTGACCACCGCTCTGGCCGAAGCGTCCACCGTCAGCAAAGACCCCGCCGTGTTCGAGGCGCTCAAGAAGGCCGTCGCCGTCATCCTCAAGGCGCAGAGCCCCAGCGGCGGATGGCGCTACACCTCGGCGCCGGCCGACTCGGACACTTCCGTCGTCGGATGGCAGGTGATGGCGCTCAAGAGCGCGGAGATGGCCGGCGTGGCGATCCCCGAGACGGTTTTTGCCGGCGCGCGGAGATGGCTCGACACCGCCGGCGGCGGCCCGCACAAGGGCCTGTACGGTTATGCCAGTCCCGGTCCGCAGGGGGCACTGGTTCCCGAGGGCATGTTCTGTCAGCAGTTGCTGGGGCTGGCGGGAACGGATCCTCGTGCGGGCGAGTCGGCTAATTTCGTGATGACGCAGCTCGCGCCGGGCCCCAACGACTACGCGACGTATTACGGTACGCTGGCGGCGTTCCAGCACGGCGGCGATCTGTGGGAAAAGTGGAACCCGGCCATGAAGACGTACGTGCTGGGCGACCAGGTGAAGACCGGCCCGCAGGCGGGTAGTTGGGAGCCGTCGGGCAAGACCTACGGCGCCAACGGCGGGCGGGTATACACCACGGCGATGTACACGCTGTGCCTGGAGGTCTACTACCGCCTGCTTCCGATGTACAACATCAAGGGCGCCGCCGGCCCGCCGGTGGCCAAGACCACCACCAAGACGGTCCAGGAACGCATCGAGCCAACGCCCGACACCGCCCCCAAGGCCCCGCCGGAACTGACTGCCGAGTGGGTCGAAGCCCTCAGCAGCAAAGGCTCGAACGACCTGGGCCTCTCGCTGACTCGCGAGGGCGACCTGGCGTACTTCAGCTCGAACCGCTCGGGCGGCCTGGGCGGCTACGACATCTACCGCGCGCGGATCATCAACGGGCAATTCCAGAAGGTCGTCAACGTCGGCTCACCGATCAACACGCGCGCCAACGAGCGCGACCCGTCGCTGCACAGCCACGGGTTCGCGATGGCGCTGGTCAGCGACCGCGGCCCGGACATCCGCGGCCTGGGCGTGTACGAGAGCATCTCCCGCGACGTCGAGGCGACGACGGACCTGTCGTGGCTCTGGACCGCCCTGCAGAAATCCTGGATGTGGCTGCTGCTGGCGATTTTGGCTCTGGCGGCGCTGATCTGGATGCTGTGGATGCTCTTTGGCCCCAAGCGCGACAAGATGGGGCTGCTGGCCAAGTGCATCCTGGCGTCGCTGGCGGCGCACTTGCTGCTGCTGCTGATCATGGGCGTGTACAACATGAGCGTCACGCTCGCTGAAGAGGCGGGGCTTGACGCCATGGAGGTCGCCGTCGACGCCGACGCCCTGGCCAGCGAGAAGCTCTCGACGAACCTCCGCGAGAACGTCACCGACATCAAGAATCCCGACGCTGAATCTAATGTCAACATGCAGACCCTGCCCACGCCCGTCGACAACCCGATGGCCATGCAGCCGGTCTCGCCGGCAGAGGCCGCCCTGCAGGTCAACCAGGCCAACATCGACGTGCGGATCCCCGTTCAGGACCAGGCCCAGCGCGAGTCGCTCAAGAGCTCGCAGGTCGTCCAGAATGTCATTGCCAAGGTGGAACTGGGAAGCGAGCAGATCAAAATCGAAGAGGCCCCCGCGACCCCGGCAGCGGCCGCTAAAGAAACGGCTGTCCCAAGGGCCGACGCCTCGGCGGTAGCCAACCAGGCCGCCACGCATGAAAGCGCCTTCTCAGACAAACCGTTGGCCGCCGCTCCGGCCGCCGCGGCCGCCCAGGCGTCATCGGCCGCCCAGGCGATGGAGTCGGCGGCAGTGCCCGCCACGGCTATCGGCGCCCCCGGCGAGCAGAAGCTCGCAGCCGCCCAGGCCAAACCCAGCGACATCAGCACTCAAGCCCCGGCGCTCGGCGGCGACAGCGGCGATCCGCTCGAGACGCCGCAGGTGAAGGGTCCCGTCGGCGGGGATAAGGCGCCGGCGGTTTCCGATGAAGCCATCGGCAGCGGCGCGCCGGTGACCCGCGGCGGCGTCGCCGCGGCGGCGCCTCAGGGCGGCGGCGCCAAGGCTGCCCCGGTGGCCGCCGGCGGAGCGACCGAACAGACCGTCGCCAGCGGCGGCGGAATCGCCTCCACCATTGGCAGCAGGGGCGCAGAACCGCTGGGTCCGGCCCAGCCCATCGGCAAGACCGCCATCGGCGGCGTGCCCGTCGACGTCGGCGGCGCCGGATCGGTAATGGAGAGCGGGCCGCAGCGGCGAGCCAGCGCCCAGCCTGAAGCCCAGCCGGGCCTGGGCGGCGTCGGATCGGTGAGCGGTCGCGTCGAAGGGCCCAAAGCTGGCGAGATGGGGTCGGGTGGCCCGCTGGGTCGTCCGGACGTGACGGCCCGGGCCGGCATGGCCGGTTCACTTAAGCCCAGCGACGCCGCCAGCGGCGGCGTGGGCCAGCAGGCCAACGTTCCGCAGCTTGCCCGCCTCGAGGGCGCCGGCGAGGCGGTCGCCCGGGCCATTCCAAAATATATGATCGGCGGCGGTCCGCGCCTCGAGGAGCGAAGCCGCAACATCGCCCCGACCATGCTGCGAGACCCCAAACTGCGAGCGGGGATGCTCAAGGGCCTCGGCGGCAGCGACAAGACCGAAGCGGCCGTCGCGCGGGCGCTGAACTGGTTCACCGCCCACCAGGAACCTGAGGGCAACTGGTCGGTCAAGAAGCACGGCGGCCAATCCAGCGACGACGCGGGCACGGCCTTCGCCACCCTGTGCTACCTCGGGTGGGGCGCCAAGCACACTGAACCGGGGCGGCATCAGAAGCCCCTGGCCAAGGCCATCGCCTGGATGATCAAGAACCAGCCCGAAAACGGCGACTGGACGCGAGGCACCGCCCACGGCAACGGCATGTACACGCACGGCGTGGTGACCGTGGCTCTGGCCGAAGCGTACGGCCTGACCAAGGACCCGGCGTTGCGGGAACCGCTCAGGAAAGCCATCGCCGTGATCCTGAAGGCCCAGCACAAGGCCACCGGCGGGTGGCGGTATACGTCAACGCCTTCCGACTCGGACACCTCCGTCGTCGGTTGGCAGGTGATGGCCCTCAAGAGCGCCCGCCTGGCGGGGCTGGAGATCGAGGAAGAGCCCTTCGAGTTGGCTCGGGGCTGGCTGGAGCGCGTCGGCGGGGGCACGCACGGCGGGCTCTACGGGTACTCGGGTAAAGGCGCCAGCAGCCCGGCGATGGTGGCCGAGGGCATGTTCTGCCAGCAGCTCATGGGCCTGCCCCCGACGCTGCCGCGGATGGAAGAGTCTGCCAAATACCTCGGCGAGAACCTTCCCAGCAAAGGCCCGCGCAACTTCTATTACTGGTACTACGCCTGCCTGGCGATGTATCAGCACAAGGGCGAAGGCTGGGACACGTGGAACGACGATATCCAGAAAGTGTTGCTGAGTTCGCAGATCATGCAGGGCGACCCGGCCGGCAGCTGGGACCCCAACGACGCCTACGGCAGCTACTGCGGACGCGTCATCACCACCGCGATGGCCACGCTGTCGCTGGAAGTGTACTACCGCTACCTGCCCATGTACGTCGACATGGCCAAGCCCAAGGACGCCCCGGCCAAACCGTAAGCGGTCCTCGGGTACGATGCCTCCGCCATGCGGGAAAAGTCGCGGCGGAGGCACCAGGTATTTATCAAAGCCGTTGTGTGGCTTTGATGAATAGCAGCATACGGCCCCAAATGAAGAAGTAAGTTCAGACAGCGAATTACTTCTTCATTAAGTGCCTCCGCCGCGACTTTTCCCCTCCTGCGCCAATTCTGGTACAATCCTGCTCGATGAGCAGCAGGATGTACATCTTCGCCGGCGGCGGGACTGGCGGGCACATATATCCCGGCCTGGCAGTGGCCGATGAACTGTTGCGCCTCGACAGCGGCGCCAAGATCGTCTTCGCGTGCTCCAACCGCGATATCGACCGGCGAATCCTCGACGCCCTCCCTCACGCCATCGTCCCCCAGCCGGTGCTGCCGCTGCCCAACTGCCCCCTGCAGGTGCTGCCGTTCCTGCGGGCCTGGTGGCGCAGCGGCCGCTTGGCCCGGCGGCTCCTGGACGACCTCAAACCCGCCGCCGTCCTCGGGCTGGGCGGTTTCGCGGCCGCTCCGCTGGTGGTAGCCGCGGCCAGAAAAGGCGTTCGCTGCGCGATGCTCAACCCCGATGGCGTCCCCGGTCGCGCCAACCGCGCGCTGGCGCGGCGCGCCGAGATTATCTTCACGCAGTTCGAAGAGACGACCGGTTCGTTCGCGGCGGCGCTGCGCCCCAAGGTGCAGGCGGTCGGTTGCCCGATCCGCCGCGTCGCCGGCGCGTCGCGGCAGGAGGCGGTGGGGCACTTTGATTTGGCTGCGGCCCGCAAGACGCTGCTGGTGCTGGGAGGCAGCCTGGGCGCCAGCAACATCAACGCGGCGGTGGAAGCGATTCTGGACGACATCGCGGCGCTCGACGATCAATGGCAGGTGCTGCATGTGACCGGTTCAGCCGCCCAGGAGGAACAGCCAAGCCGCAAGCGGCAGGGGACGACGCCGCCGGTGCGGCGCGTGGCATATTGCCAGCGCGTGGACCTGGCGTATGCGGCCGCCGATTTGGCCCTGTGCCGCGCGGGCGCCTCGACAGTGGCGGAACTGGCTGCGGCGTCAGTGCCGGCGGTCTTCATGCCCTACCCGTATCATCGAGACGCTCACCAGGCCGCCAACGCTGCCGCGATGGTGCGATGCGGCGGGGCGGTGATCTGTCCCGACGACAAAGACGCCGCCGCCAATGCCGCAAACCTGCGCCGCTGCCTGCTGCCGTTGATGGCCGACGCGGCGAAACTTGACGAGATGCGCCGCGCCGCCGCTCAAGTGGCCAAGCCCCACGCGGCGGCCGCCGTGGCGCAGTGGTTGGTGCGGTCGTAGAACGTGTCGCGGACGTCTCGCCCGCGCGTGGCAATTGGGTGCCGTGGCGGGGAGCCCCGAAGGGGCGGACAGCCACGACGGACGCGCGCCAAGAACAGGGGATCGTGGCTGTCGGGCTGCGCCCTCCCGCCACGGCACCCTTGGGTGCCTCCGGGGACGGCAGAGTCGATTGCATGGCTAAAGAAAAGTCGACGCCCCGGGCGATAAGAACAGTAGGAATTGTCTGAGCTTCACTGGTGGCACAGCCTTTCCAGGCTGTGACAAGGTTGCTGTTGCCATGCAGCGAAGACACAGGCTGGAAAGCCTGTGCCACCGATGGATGGATGTTGTCTTTATGACGCAAACGAATAACCAACCCGCCGCTGAGAGTTTCGTCGGCAAGAGCGTTCACCTGATCGGCATGGGCGGGTGCGGGATGGGCGCCATCGCCGGGGTGCTGCTGGCGCAGGGGGCGCGGGTGAGCGGGTCGGACTCGGGGGCCTCGGAGTTGCTCGACCGCCTGGCCCGCCAGGGCGCGACGGTACACGTGGGACAGCGCGGGGGCAATATTCCCGCCGATTGCGAACTTGTCGCCTACTCGGCGGCGATCCACAACGAGAACCCCGAGTTGGTTGCCGCACGGCAGCGGGGGCTGGAGGTCGTGCGTTACAGCGCGATGCTCGGGCGGTTGATGGCCCAGCGGCAGGGTATCGCCATCGCCGGAACGCATGGCAAGAGCACCACCACGGCGATGGTGGCGTACGCGCTCAAGACGGCAGGGCTGGATCCCAGCTTTGTCGTCGGCGCCATGGTCGATCAGCTCGGCGGGCCCAGCGGCGTGGGAAGCGGTCCGCATTTTGTGGCCGAGGCGTGCGAGTTCGACCGCAACTTTCTGGACCTTCGCCCGCGGTACGCGGCGATCCTCAACGTCGAGGAAGACCACCTCGACTGCTATCGCGACCTGTCGGCGATCATCGAGGCGTTCCGCGCCTTCGGCGACCTGGTGACCCCGGGCGGGGTGCTGGTGGTCAACGGCGAAGACCGCAACGCCGCTTCGGCGGTCTCCCGCGCACGCTGCGCCGTCGAGACCTTCGGCCTGACCAGCTCATGCACCTGGCGGGGCGTCAACGCCAGCGCGCAGCAGGGCATCGTCTCGATGGACGTGCAGCATGGCGGTCAACCGTACTGCCGCATCACCGTGCCGCTGCCGGGCCTGCACAACGCGTACAACACGCTGGCGGCCGTGGCGCTGCTGCACCACGCGGGCGTTCCGGCCGACCGGATGGCGGCGCTGTTGGCGGGGTTCACCGGCGCGCGGCGGCGGATGACGTTCAAGGGCGACGCCGGCGGCGTGACGGTGCTGGACGACTACGCGCACCATCCCACCGAGATCGCCGTGACGCTGCGGGCCATCCGCGAGCACTACCGCCCGCAGCGCCTAGTGTGCATCTTCCAGCCGCACCAGCACAGCCGCACGCGGTTTCTGCTTAAGGACTTCGCCCGCTCGTTCAGTTCGGCCGATGAAGTGATCGTTCCGGACATTTACTTTGTTCGCGACAGCGACCTTGAAAAAGATTACATTTCATCCGAGGATCTGGTGTCGCAGATCCGCCTGCACGGCGGGTCGGCTCGATATATTGAGGCGTTCGATCAGATTGTCGAGCAACTCGCTCTACAGTTGCACAGCGGCGACCTGGTGGTGACCATGGGCGCCGGCAACATCTGGGAAGTGGCCGATGAAATTGTTCGCAGGTTTGGAAGAAATCGTCAGGGTTGATGAACCGCTGGCCGGGCACACGTGGCTGAATATCGGCGGCCCGGCCATGTACTTCGTGCTCCCTCGCAACGTCGAGGAGCTGGCGGAGGTGGTGCGCCGCTGCCGCGAGAACGAAGTGCCCATGTACGTCCTGGGCAGCGGGGCCAACGTGCTCATCGACGATGCCGGCGTCAAGGGCGCCGTCATTCATCTGCACAAGGCGTTCCAGGAAGTCTCGGTTACCGACAACGGGCTGCGCGCCGGCGCCGGGGCCGACCTGGGCAAGCTGGTGCTGCGCTGCGTGCGCGGCGGCCTGTCGGGCCTGGAGTGCCTGACGGGAATTCCCGGAAGCATCGGCGGCAGCGTGAAGATGAACGCCGGCGGAACCTTCGGCGACATCGGCAACGTGATCGACTCGGTCGATGTGATGACGGCCGAGGGCGAGGTCTTCACCCGCTACCGCGGCGACCTGGCCTTTGCCTACCGCTCGACGAACATCACCGCCAAGTTCATTCTTTCGGCCGAGTTTCGCCTCGTCGAGGACGACCCGCACCGCATTCTCAAGCAGGTCAAGCAGATCTGGATGTACAAGAAGAACTCTCAGCCGCTGGCCAAGCGCAACGCCGGGTGCATTTTCAAGAATCCGCGCGGGCTCTCGGCCGGGGCCCTGATCGACCGCTCGGGACTCAAGAACAAGCGCGTGGGCGGAGCGTACGTTTCGCCCAAGCACGCCAACTTCATTCTGGCCGACCAGGGCACCACGGCCTCGGACATCCTCAAGCTGATCAACATCATTCGCGAGACGGTGTACAAGCAGCACGAGGTGTACCTGGAGCTGGAAATCGACGTCTGGTGAGGTTGGGCGAGTGACGCTGGGTGCCATGGCGGCCGTTGTTCCGCCGCCATGCTGGTGGATCGTTCAGGGACATGGCGGCTGAGGAACGGCCGCCATGGCACCCGGGGCATTAGGGATAGCAGGGACAACGCATGGATGCGCTGGACATAACCGTTCTGTTGGGTGGGCCTTCGCCGGAGCGCGAGGTCTCACTGCTCAGCGGCGCCGCCGTGGCCGACGCGCTGGAGCGCCTGGGCCATCGCGTGACCCGCGCCGACATCAGTCTGCGCGACACTTCCGCCCTCGATCGAAAAGGCATAGACCTGGTTTTCAACGTTCTGCACGGCGAGTTCGGCGAGGACGGACAGGTCCAGACCCTCTGCGAGCAGCGAGGCCTGCGGTACACCTTTTCCGGTCCCCACGCCAGCCGCCTGGCGATGGACAAGGCCGCCTCCAAGCAGGCCTTCCTCCGCGCGGGCCTGGCCACGCCGGCCTGGATGGTCATCGAGGACTTCCACGACCCGGCCAAGGTGCAGAAGTGGCTGACCGAACTGCCCCCGCCGGTGGTGGTCAAGCCCGTCGGCGGCGGATCGAGCGTCGACGTGATCATCGCCCGCACGCCCGCCCAGCGGGACGACGCGATGGCCGCCCTGCTGGACAAGAACGGCCGCGTCATGCTCGAACGCTACGTCGCGGGGCGCGAGTTCACCGTCGGCGTGCTGGGCGAGCAGGCCCTGCCGGTGCTCGAGATCATTCCCGACGGCGAGTTCTACGACTACCGCTCCAAGTACTCCGACGAGGCCAAAACGCAATACGTTTTTGACTCAGACATTCCGCCCGCAACAGCCGAAAAGATGCAGCAGTGGGCACTGGCCGCCCACGCCGCTCTGGGCTGCCGCGACCTGTCGCGCGTCGACTTCATGCTCGGGACCGACGCCGTGCCGCAGGTCATGGAGGTCAACACCATCCCCGGGTTCACCAGCCACTCGCTGGTGCCCATGGCGGCGCGGCGGATCGGGATGTCGTTCGACCAGCTTGTCGAAAAAATCGTGGCCCTGGCCATGCAGCGCTGAGGAACACCGGCCATGAAACGAAAAGAAAAACCCAAGATTGCCAAGCCGCCCCGGCCGCCGCGACCGCCGCGGCAGATGAGCGTCACCGGCCGGGTCGTGTTCTACGCGGTCTGCGGGGTCGTGTCGGCCGCTGCTATGGCGGCGGGCATGCGCCTATTAGAAGAGCACGTGCAGCGGCAGGATGTTGTGCGGACGCAGGAGGGGCAGATCGCCCTGGCCGACAAACCGCAGTGGATGCCTCGCCTCCTGGCCGACCAGATTTCGTCGCAGTTGTTGCCCGATTACTATTCAGAACTGAGTGTGCCGCGGGGGGCCACGAGGGAACAGATCGAGGCCGCTTACCAGAAGCTGGCTCGTTTGCTGGACCCGAAAGTCAACAAGAGCTCCGACGCCGCGCGCAAGCTGATCGAAGTCGACGAAGCGTACGCCGTGCTTTCTAACAACGCACGGCGCCGGAAGTACGATATGGGCTGGGCCAACTCCGAACTGGCCGACATCATCTATCACCGGGCGAAGAGAAATCCCTGGGTGCGCACGATCAGTCACGTTGTCGCCCGCCCCCCGACCGACGCAAAGACCTGCCAGATCGAAGTGGTCGCAACGTACCATCAGCCCAAAGCCCGCGTGCAGATGGAGCGGGATTACGCCTTTGTCTCGGCGGACGGCACGCGCCTGCCGCCACAGCAGGTGCCGCGGTACGTTGTCTCGCGGCCGATGCCTAACGGCAAAATGCAGGTGGAGTCCTACATCGGACTCAGCGATGTGCCGCCGCACGTCGAGCCCAAGCCGATTCATTACATCACGATCTACGGCTGCAAGATGCCCGCCCCGGCGATAGGGCAGAAGTGGCTCGGGCAGGACCTCGCCGACGGTCTGCGGCTGGTCGAGCTGGTCGAGAACCGCCCGTACGCGCCGCAGATCACCGTGGTCGACTTGCGCAACCACGGCGGCAGCAGCCCCTCGGGACCTCGCCTGCGCATGTGGGCGCAGGTGGGCAGGGGCAAGGCGACCGATATCCGCTTTGGCCAGTTCCCCCGATACGAGGGCGACTACCTCGTGCCTCCCGAGCGAAAGCTCGCCCAGCTTGACCAGTTCGTCCGCATACACGGCGGGCAGCTTGGCAGCACGAAAGACTGGTTAGACGTGCGATACGATCGACTCCATGCCAGCCCCAACTGACAGCCCGAGCCCCGCCGCGGCTGCCTGGACCCCCGCGACGCTGCTGTATCTGCTCGTGCTCCTGGCGGGCCTGGCGGTGGGTTTGTGGCCGCGATGGCTGTATATCCCCCTGGAAGCCTCCGCCGGACCGCTGCCGACGCTTCACGTCCTGGCCGTCGCGCAGGCGCTGTGGCTGGTGCTGATGTGGCCGCTGGTGCTGATGCGCTCCGGGCGCTCGGGAGTCAGCTTTGTTCTGGCGGCACTGGCGGCGCTGGCGGTGCAGCTAGTTGTGGCTGCCCCGTTCTATGTGGCCGCCGCCTGGCTCAGCGACGCGACCTGGCTTGACGTGCTGCGCCTGATCATCTTCCTGCTGTGCCTGGCCCCGCTGGCAATAGCGGCTGCGGCGCTGATGGCCAAGAATGCCACCGCCGCCGCCTGGACGCTGCTGGCGCTGATGCTCCTGTCGCTGGGCCTGCCGGCGCTGTACTACCTGGGTCTGGAGTTCTGGACGTACGGCGGCGGCTCTGTCGAATGGCTGTGGAACCTTGGCCCCCTCACCGCCGCCTGGTCGGTCGCAACCGCCCGCGGTACCTCCATTCTGCCCCACCCCCTGTGGTCGCCAGGCGTGCTGCTGACGATGGGCGCCATCGCCGCAACGTTGACCTTGTTGCGCCCTCGTTAGCGGTGGGTCTTGGTCCCGTGGCGACCCGCACAAAACAACAACGTGTCGCCATGCCACCCACTCATTCATCTACCCAATCATCCAATCATCCAATCACGCCGCTGTCCCCGCTACAATTCGTTCATGAACCGAGGGGGCAAGGCATCTTCTACTTTGGAGAAGGATCCCGTCTGCGGGATGGACGTCGATCCTGACGACGCGGCCGCTACAGTCGAACGCGACGGACAGACGTTCTACTTCTGCAGCAAAAGCTGCGCGGAACGGTTTGACCGCAATCCGTCGGCGTATACCGGCGGGCGGCAGGCGAAGGGCGAACCGCCAGCCCAAGAGCAGGCGGTCTATACCTGTCCGATGCATCCGGAGGTGCGGCAGATGAAACCGGGTTCATGCCCGGTGTGCGGTATGAGCCTCGAGCCGATGATGCCCGCGGCGGCTGCGGAAGAGGATACCTCCGAGCTTCGCGACATGACGCGGCGGTTCTGGATCGCCGCGGCACTGTCGGCGCCGCTGCTGGTGGCGGCGATGGGGCACATGGTCGTCGCGCTGGGCATCTCCGGCCGGGCGCGAGGGTGGGTCGAGATGGCGCTGGCCACGCCGGTGGTGTGGTGGTGCGGATGGCCGCTGCTGGTGCGCGGCTGGCGATCGGTCCTGTCGCTGCGGTTCAACATGTTCACGCTGATCGGCCTGGGCGTGCTGGCGGCGTGGGGGTACAGCCTCGTTGCCGTGCTGGCCCCGGGGGCGTTTCCGGCGTCCATGCGTGAAGACGGGGCCGTGCCGGTGTACTTCGAGGCCGCCGCGGTCATCACGACGCTGGTGCTGCTGGGGCAGGTGCTCGAGCTGCGGGCGCGGCGGCGCACGGGGGCGGCGATCCGCTCGCTGCTGGACCTGGCGCCCAAGACTGCGCGGCTGATCGAAACCGACGGGAGCGAACGGGACGTTTCACTGGACGAGGTGCAGGTGGGCGACCGTCTCCGCGTTCGACCCGGGGAGAAGATTCCCATCGACGCGGCGGTGATCGAGGGCAGCGGCAGCGTCGACGAGTCGATGGTCACCGGCGAGTCGATGCCGGTCGAGAAGCAGCCCGGCGACGAGGTGATCGGCGCGTCGGTGAACCTTACCGGCGGGTTCGTGGTGGAAGCGCGGCGCGTCGGGGCCGGCACGCTGTTGGCGCAGATCGTCGAGATGGTGCGCCATGCCCAGCGCAGCCGTGCGCCCATCCAACGCGTCGCCGACCGCATGGCGCAGTGGTTTGTGCCGGCGGTGCTGGCGGCCGCGGCGATCACCTTTCTGGTCTGGCTGGTCTGGGGACCGGCGCCGGCGGCGGTACACGCGCTGGTGGCGGCCGTGGCGGTGCTGATCATCGCCTGTCCCTGTGCGTTGGGGTTGGCGACGCCGATGTCGGTGATGGTCGCGGTGGGGCGCGGGGCCCATGGCGGCGTGCTGGTGAAGGATGCCGCCGCTCTGGAGACGCTCCAGCGCGTCGACACGCTGGTGATCGACAAGACCGGCACGCTCACCCAAGGCAAACCTAAGCTCATGAGCGTCGTGCGGCTGGGCGACCTGCACGCCAACGAACTGCTGCGACTGGCTGCGGCCTTGGAGCGGATGAGCGAACACCCGCTGGCGGCGGCAGTGGTCGAGGCCGCCCGCGAGCGGGGCATCGAGCTGCCGGCGGCTGAGGATTTCATCGTCTACGGCGGCAAGGGGGTCAGCGGGCGGGTCGCAGAACACAGCGTCGCCATCGGAAACGTCAAGCTGATGGCCGATTGCGGCCTGGATGTCGAGCGCTTCGGTGGAACCGCCGACGAACTGGCCGAGCAGGGGCAGACGGTGATGTACGTGGCGGTGGACAACCAGATCGAGGGCTTGCTGGGCCTTGCCGACACGATCAAGGAGACCACGCCCCAGGCCGTAACTATGCTGCATGCGCAGGGCCTGCGCCTGGTGATGGTTACCGGCGACACGCAGGCCACCGCCCGTGCGGTGGGGCGGCAGCTTGGGATCGACCGCGTCGAAGCAGGCGTGCTGCCCAAGCGAAAGAACGAGATCGTCGGGCAACTTCAGGACGAAGGGCACGTCGTGGCGATGGCCGGCGACGGGATCAATGACGCCGCCGCCCTGGCGCAGGCCCATGTGGGCATTGCCATGGGCACCGGCACGGACGTGGCGATCCACAGCGCCGGTCTGACGCTGGTCAAGGGCGACCTGCGCGGGATCGTGAGGGCGCGGCGACTGTCGCAGGCGACGATGAAGAACATCCGCCAGAACCTGTTCTTCGCCGTGATCTACAACGCGGTGGGCATTCCCATCGCGGCGGGGGTGCTGTACCCCTTCCTGGGCGTGCTGCTGAGCCCGATGATCGCGGCGGCGGCCATGACGTTCAGCTCGGTTTCAGTGATCGCCAACGCTCTGCGCCTGCGGCGCGTTGAACTGTGACGAAGGGCTCTGACAGAGAGCGATGGTACCCGCCAGCAGCGCGATCGCGGCTGTCTCCACGCGCATGATCGTGTGCCCCAGGCGGGCGGGGGAAAACCCCGCCTCGGCCAGCGCCGCCTTCTCCGCGGCCGTCAGATCGCCCTCGGGTCCGATGACGATGCCGATATCCCTCCCGGCGGTCCAGGCGCCCATGACCTCCCGCAGCGACGGGGCCGCGGGGTCGATCTCGCCCAGGACGTTCAGGCATCCCTGCCACGCTCGCGGCAGTTGCAGGGCGGGCAGGGGCTGATGAATCTCCGGCAGGTGCTCCAGGCCGCACTGCTTTGCTGCCGCGATGCAGTGGCCCAGCCACCGCTGGCGCGTGTTTTCCGAAAGCGTCTCGCCGCCGGCGACGCTGCGCTCGAACAGGACCGGTTGCAGTGACGCGGCGCCCAGTTCAGTGACCTTTTCCAGCAGCCAGTCCAGGCGCTTGCCCTTGGGCACGGCGAAGCCGACGTGGACCCGGGGCTCGGGGCGCACGTGACGCTGCAGGTCGTCCACGGCCACCTCGGCGGAAGTCTTGCCCAGGGTGACGATGCGCCCGTGGGCGACGACGCCCTTGCCGTCAAAAAGTTCGACCGGATCGCCGGCCCCCAGACGCAGCACGTGCCGCGCATGATGCGACTCGTCGGCCGGCAGCGCCGCCGAAATGCCCGACAGGTCCGGGCAGTAAAAACGCGGGCTTTTGGCGGGGCCGGACACGGCCGTTACAGTTTGCCCTTGGTGCTGGGCAGTTCGCGGCCGCGCGCGGCGTCGGGCTCTTTGGCCGCTCGCAGGGCGATGGCCAGGGCCTTGAAGATCGCCTCGGCGATGTGATGGTCGTTGCTGCCGTAGGGCACGCTGACGTGCAGATTGATGCCCGCCGCTGCGGCCATCCGGCGCAGGAACTCCTCGACGAGCTGGGTGTCGAACGTGCCGATCTTGTCGCCGGTGAAGGCGACCTGGAACACCGTGGCCGCACGCCCGGACAGATCCATCGCGACTTCGGCCAGCGACTCGTCCATGGGAACGCGCGCCCATCCGAAGCGGCGGATTCCCGCCTTGGTGCCCAGCGCCTTGGCCAGCGCCTCGCCCAGGCAGATGGCGACATCCTCGGCCGTGTGGTGATCGTCAACCTGCAGGTCGCCGTCGGCCTTGACCGTGATGTCCGTGAGACTGTGCTTGCCGAGATGATCGAGCATGTGATCGAGAAACCCGATGCCCGTCCCAGCGGCCACCTTGCCCGCGCCGTCCAGGTCGAGGCTCAGCTCGATGTTCGTTTCGTTGGTCTTGCGTTTGACTGTAGCTTTGCGATTGGGCATGAACTAGATCCTCGATCCTAGGTCCTAGATCCTCGGGTTCGCTCTGACGGCCGGCTGATATTTTATGGTTCGATTGCCGCTGGCAGTCAGGCTCTTGATCAGAGCTCGCAGCAGCCGCTGCACATCTTTGCACAAGCCCAGCAGGCGAGCTATTGCCTTGTCTGTTGTATATCTTAGCCGAAGGGAAAGCAAAGCTTGAGTCTCAACCTCGTTGCAGGACCCTGCGGCCATAGCGAGAAAACGCACGTAATCATCGCGAGTCATTCTGCCGTTGCCTTCGGCGATGTTGCTGGGAATGCTCACTGCGGCCCGCCGCAGTTGATTTCGCAGCCCAAACATCTCTTCCTTAGGAAACTGCATACTGACTCTATAAGCTTCTTCGACAAGTTCCATCGCCTTTTGCCAGACAATCAGGTCCTTGTAATCTCTAATCTTGTCCATAATCGTTCGTTTCTCTGTGAAAATGAATACCCGCGTAACAGGAGTAATGCGCCGAGAGCACAATCTTGTATCCCTGCCCCTGGGATCTAGGATCTAGGATCTAGGATCTTCTTTATTGCCCCAATCAGTTCCGCGTTCTGCTCTTCCGTTCCGATACTGATACGCAGCTTGTCATCCAGGCGAGGCTGGTTGAAATACCTGACCAGAATCCCGGCGGCCTTAAGAGCCTGGTAGATCTCCGAGGCGTTGCCTCGTGGCGGGCGGGCCAGGACGAAATTGGACTGGCTGGGCCAGACTTTAAAGCCCATGGCGGCCAGATCGGCTGAGAGTTTGGCGCGAGAGGCTTTGACTTTCTCTGCGTTGGCGTTCTTCCAGGGCTGGTCCTTCATGGCCGCGGCGGCTGCGGCGCAGGCGATGGCATCTACGTTGTAGCTGTCTTTGACTTTGTTGAGGCCGTCGAGCAGCGTCGGTTGGGCGAAGGCGAAGCCCATACGCAGGCCAGCCAGCGAATAGCCTTTGCTCAGCGTTCGCAGAACGACCACGTTGGGGAACTTGGCCACCAGCGACAGGGCGTTGCCTTCGGCGAAGTCGGCGTAGGCTTCATCGATCACCAGCACGCCGGCCACCGCCGCGGCGAGCTTCTCCATCTGCTCCAGCGGCACCAGCGTGCCCGAGGGGCTGTTGGGGTTGGCGACGATCGTGACAGCCGCCCGCACGCCGCGCAGGGCGTCGAAGGGCAGGGCGTAATCTTCCGGGTAGGGCACCTCGACGAACGGGGCGTTCTGGATCTTGGCCAGCGTCTGATAGAGCACATACGTCGGCGTGGGGTAGGTGACGATGCGTCCCTCGCCCAGGCACGCGCGGAACACGATGGTCAACAGATCATCGCTGCCGTTGCCCGCCAGCACGCAGTCGGCCGGCACGCCCAGCGCTTCCGCGGCCGCCCTGCAGGCCGCGCGGGCCATCGGGTCGGGATACCGCCGCAGCAGCTCCGGATCGAATGCATGCACCGCCCGCACCACCGCCGGCGACGGCGGGTACGGGTTCTCATTCGTATTGAGCTTGATGACCTTGACACCGGCAGCGGGCTGCTCGCCAGGCTCATAGCCGGTCATTGCGTCGATGTTGTTGCGGAAGAAGGTCATAAAACAGATCCTAGATCCTAGGTCCTAGGTCCTCGATCCTCGGGGTCCGACGGTCATGCTTCCTAGGATCGAGGATCTAGGACCTAGGATCTTTTCGCCTGCGAACGGCCGCCGCATGGGCAGTTAAGCCTTCACTCGTCGCGATATCTATGATATCGCCGGCATCGGCACTGAGCGACGCTTCGTCGTATCGCACCATACTGGAGGCTTTCAAAAAGTCGTTCACGCTTAGCGGTCCGGCGAATCGGGCCGTGCCGGCCGTCGGCAGGACGTGTGACGGACCGGCGTAGTAGTCGCCCACCGGCACCGGCGTGTATGCGCCCAGGAAAATCGCCCCCGCGTGGCGGATGCGCTTCAAGGCTGCATCGTCGTCGGCTGTGACTATCTGCAGGTGCTCGGGAGCGAAGGCGTTGGCCACGTCGCACGCTGAGGCGATGGTCTCGACGACGACGGCCGCACAGTACTCGTCCAGATACGCCCCGATTGCCTGTGAACGTTTCAGCGTGGGCAATTGCCGCTCGATCTCGTCAGCGACCTGTCCTGCCAGGGTGGCGCTGGTGGTGACCAGGACGGCTGAGCCCGGATCGTGCTCGACTTGTGCGAGCATGTCGGCGGCTACGAAGTCGGCGCGGGCTGTCTCGTCGGCGACGATCAGCACTTCGCTGGGCCCGGCGATGGAGTCGATGCCGACTTGCCCGAAGAGCTGCCGCTTGGCCTCGGCGATGTAAGCGTTGCCTGGTCCGACGATCTTGTCGACGGGCCGGATAGTCGGCGTGCCCCAGGCTGCCGCGGCGAGGCCCGCCACGCCGGCGGCGCGGTAGACCTCCGCCACGCCCAGTTCGCCAGCCAGCGCCAGCACCATCGGGTGGATGTCGCACGTGCAATCAGGTGGCACAGCCTTTCCAGGCTGTGCATGCACAGGCTGGAAAGCCTGTGCCACAGGGGCCGTGGGGGGCGAGACCATGACGATCTGGCGCACGCCGGCGACTTGCGCCGGCACGACGGTCATCAGAACGGTTGAGGGATAGATCGCCTTGCCGCCGGGAACGTACACGCAGACGCGGTCCAGCGGCAGGTATCGCACTGACATCCACCGTCCGCCGCGCCGCAGCGACGGTTCATCCGCGATTCGGATGGCCTGCTGATAGTCGCGGATATTGTCAGCCGCACGGCGCACGATCTCCATGAATCGTTGCTCATGGGCGCAGTAGTGGTCATGGGCGGCCTTGATGCATTCTGCGCTGACGCGCAGGTCGGCGGCCTGGAGATTGCCGCCGTGGATCTCGCGCGTGTGGGTGGCGACATATTCATCGCCCTCGCGCCGGACGCGGTCGATGATGGTCCGCACCTGGTCGGACATGTTCGAAGCGTTTGCGGCGCCGGCGACGAGTCCGCCCTCATGCAGGCGGCGGCGCAGTTCCGCCACGGCAGAGTCGTTGAGCGGATCCGATGCTGTAATGATTCGCAGGCCCATAATGGGCACACTTTAAGCTTGGCGGCAGGGATTTGCAATGAATCGCGCCAGGACGCTTGTGTGGCGCGAAGGCGAGAGGGTGCTACGCACAACTCCGTTGTGCGTGTCCCTGAATGCAGGTTGCCGGGAGCATGGGCGGGACGCCCATGCTACTTGCCGGTCTTCCATTCGTCGGCGGGTTTGCCCATCAGGCGGCGCAGGAGCATCTCCTCGCCGCTGCGGTTGCCCTCGACGAGGTGTCCGATAAACTGCAGCGCGTAACCGCCGACGAAGCAGCAGGCCGCAAGCAGCCATTGCTCCCAGACCAGCAGCAGCGGTGCGGCCACGAAGCACGCGGGGATGCCCACCATGTGCAGCCAGAAGCTGGTCGGGTTCTTGTGGCGGTCGAGCCAGTTTTTCAGGGGGTTGCCCATCGCGGCCTTTCTTTAGAGCACGATCTCGATCGGATTGAACGCGTTGTAGATGGTATTGAGGGCGATGCCGACGAAGAAGTCCAGCGCCAGGATCACCACGCAACTGGCCACGAAGCTCTCGGTGCAGGCCCGCCCGACGCCGGCGGCGCCGCTGGTGCAGCGAAAGCCCTTGTAGCAGCCGATGATGCTGATGGCCGCGCCGAAAAACACGCTCTTGATGGGACCGTAGAAGATGTCCCAGACGTAGACGGCCTGGCTGGCGTATCGCCAGAAGTCCGACGAGTTCACTTCGTAGATCTGGACGCTGACAATGTAGCCGCCCAGGATGCCCATCGCGTTGGCGTAGAGCACCAGGATGGGGATCAGCAGGATGCACGCCATGACGCGCGGCACCACCAGCACGCGAATGGGGCTCGAGCCCATCGCCCACAGGGCGTCGATCTGCTCGGTCACCCGCATGGTGCCAAGCTCCGCCGTCATGCCGCCGCCGACGCGACCGGCCAGCAGCACCCCCGCCAGCACCGGCCCCAGCTCGCGCAGCACCGAAAGGTTCACGATCGTCCCCATGCGCGAGAGCATGCCGATGCCTTTGAACTGCTGCACCGTCTGCACCGCCAGCACCGCCCCGACGAACATCCCGGTGATCATCACCACCGGAATGCTCAGCACGCCCACGCTGTAAAGCTGGTACATCAGCAGCTTGAGATTGCGCCGCGTCAGCGCCGACGAGACCAGCCACCCCAGCGACCGACCGCTGAAGCGGCACAGGTCGCCGAAGGCCTCAATGCGGCCGTACGTCCGCCGCCCGATCTGTCCAATCACATTCACGCCCCCATTGTCACAGCCCCGCCGTCGATGGTCAAGGGCATCGGGGTAGCAGAGAGCCGCTGAGGTCGCAGAGGACGCGGAGGAAGAAGGAAGGATGGAAGAACGGAATGATGGAAGAAGGGATGGGTGGATGGATGGATGAATGGATGGATGGAATGTTGGGACCGGGATCTGGGCTTGGGGCTGGGTTGCGGTCATCACTGCAATCTTCCATTATCTCGTTTCCTCAGCGTCCTCAGCGTCCTCAGCGACCTCAGCGGCTAATACTTGCACGAGCAGGCGCGGGCCACTACTGTTAGCGCACCAGGCAAAAGGACGTGACAGATGGGCCGACCGAACATTGTTTTGATCCTCAACGACGACATGGGTTATTCCGACATCGGCTGCTACGGCGGCGAGGTGCGGACGCCCAATCTCGACCGCCTGGCCGAGCGGGGGCTGCGCCTGACGCAGTTTTACAATACCGCCCGCTGCAGCCCCTCGCGGGCGAGCCTGCTGACGGGGCTGCACCCGCACCAGACGGGCATCGGGGTCCTCGTCGAAAACCTCCTGCCCGAGGGCTACGCCGGCAACCTCAACCGCCGCTGCGCGACGATCGCCGAAGTGCTGCGGCCGGCAGGCTACAACACCTACATGAGCGGCAAGTGGCACATCGCCGGCGACTGGTTCAACGACAAGTCTAACTGGCCCTGCCAACGCGGCTTCGACCGCTTCTACGGCACGCTGGCCGGGGCGGGCAGCTACTACAACCCCAACACGCTGACGCGCCAGAACGACAATATCGAACACGAGGCCCAGGCGGCAGACTTCTACTACACCGACGCCATCAGCGACAACGCCGCGGCGTTTGTAGCCGATCATGCCCGCGCCGGCGGCGAGGCTCCGTTCTTCATGTACGTGGCCTACACCGCCCCGCATTGGCCGCTGCACGCTCCGGCGGAGGATGTGCAGGGCTACGCCGGGCGCTTCGACGAGGGCTGGGACGCTTTGCGCCAGCGGCGGCGGCAGCGCATGATCGAGATGGGTCTCATCGACCCCTCGTGGGAGTTGACCGAGCGCGACCCTGCCGTGCCGCCCTGGGACGCCGCCCCGGACAAGGCTTGGGAAACGCGGCGCATGGAGGTCTACGCCGCCCAGATCGACCGGATGGACCAAGGCATCGGGCGCGTTCTCAAGAGCCTGGAAGAGACCGGCCAGCTCGACAACACGCTGATCATCTTCCTGGCCGACAACGGCGCCTGTGCCGAACTGATCCAGGGCGATTACGACTGGGCGACGCCCGGACACATCGGCCGGGCCAAGACCCGCGACGCCCGTCCGGTCAAGTGGGGCAACATGACCGACGTGATGCCCGGGCCGGAAGACACCTACGCCAGCTACGGCGTCGGATGGGCGAACCTCTCCGACACGCCGTTCCGCAAGTACAAGCACTGGGCGCACGAGGGCGGCATCGCCACGCCCTTTATCGTGCATTGGCCAGCCGGGCTCGACGGCGCGGGCGCTGTTCGCCACAGCCCCGCGCAACTGCCCGACGTGATGGCCACAGTGCTGGACGTGAGCGGCGCGGAATATCCCGCCCGCCTGGGCGAGCACGAGATCCTGCCCTGCGAAGGCGTCAGCCTTATGAGGATCCTGAAGACGGACGCGCCGCGCGGAAAACCGATCTTCGTCGAGCACGAAGGCAACGGCGCCATGCGCGACGGCCGCTGGAAACTCGTCCGCACCTGGCCCGACGCGTGGGAACTCTACGACATGCAAACCGACCGCACCGAGATGCACAATCTGGCGGCCGAGCAGGGCGACCGCGTGCGCGAAATGGCGGCGGCCTGGCAAGCCTGGGCCGACCGCTGCGGCGTGATCGACCGGGAGAAAATTCTGGAAATCTTCAAGAAGAAGCATTAACCGCAGAGAACGCAGAGGGCGCAGAGGAAGAGGAGGGAATGGATGAATGGATGAATGGATGGATGGAATATTGGGACCTAGTGTTTGGGCTGCGGTCATCATTCCAATCTTCCAACATTCCATCATTCCTCCTCTCCTTCCCTCTGCGCTCTCCGCGATCTCTGCGGTAAAAGGAACTTTGAATGAAAGCTAACGTACTGGTGGCGCAATCGGGCGGGCCTTCGCCGGTGATCAACGCTTCGCTGGCCGGCGTGGTCGAGGCGTGCCGCGACTTTCCGACCCGCGTTGGGCGCGTGCTGGCGGGCTGGCACGGGGTCGAGGGCATCCTGCTCGAACAGCTTATCGACATGGACGCCCAGGATCCCGCGGAAATCGCGCTGCTGCGGCGCACGCCGGCGGCCGGGGCTATCGGCACCTGCCGCTACAAGCTCGGCGCCGGGGCCGAGGAAGATTTCGAACGCATCGTCCAGGTCATGCGGGCGCATGATATCGGATACTTCTTTTACATCGGCGGCAACGACTCGATGGACACCGCCGCCAAGGTCGCCAAGCTGGGGCACGAACGCGGGCTGGACCTGGTAGCCGTGGGTGTTCCCAAGACCATCGACAATGACGTGGGCGACGACGAGTTCAAGCTCATCGACCACACGCCCGGCTACGGCAGCGCCGCGCGGTACTGGGCTCATATCGTCCAGAACACCAACGAAGAGAACCGCGGCATGGCGCCCTCGGAGTGCGTGTCGGTGCTGCAGGCGATGGGGCGAAAGGCCGGCTTCATTCCGGCGGCGGCGCGATTGGCCGATCCCAATCGCGAGATGCCCCTGCAGATCTACATGGCCGAGGCCAAGCACAATCTCGAATCACTTGCCGAGAACGTCAACCGCCAGCTCCGCCAGAGCGGGCGGTGCATCGTCGTCGTCAGCGAGGGCTTTGACGTCGGCGCCATCGGCGAGGCTCGCGACGCCTTCGGGCACATCGAGTACGGCGCGAGCAAGACGACCGCTGCCCAGGTCGTGGCGAACTATCTCAACGAGCACGGCCTGGCTGCCCGCGGCCAGGCCACGTGGCAGGTGCCGGGGGTGCTGCAGCGGAGCACGTCGATCTTCGCCTCGCGCGTCGACCAGGACGAGGCATACGAAGTCGGCCGCCACGCGGTCTCGGTGGCGATGAACGAAGGCGGCGGTTACATGGCGACGATCCTGCGCAAGCCCGGCGCAGGCTACAGCGTCTATTATGACAAGGTGCCGCTGGAGAAGGTGGCCAACTGGGCGCGCCAGATTCCGGCCGCCTGGCTGGCCCCCGGCGGCCTGGACGTGACGGACGACTTCGTGCGTTACGCCCGCCCGCTGATCGGCGAGGACTGGCCCGACATCCGCGTAGAAAACGGACTCCAGCGATTCGCGCGGCTGGACGTGAAGCTCGTCCCGGCGAAGCTGCCGGCGTACGTGCCGATTCATTGTAGAAAGTAGAGTTGAGAGTTCGGGGATTCCGGGGTCAGTGAACTGACCCAGCCGGGGGCGATCCCGCTCCGCCGGCGGTGCCCAGCGGTTGGAGGATGGTGAGGGGCTCGTTGTTGCGGAGGATCTGGATGGTGACGGTCTTGAGCTCGCCCGTGGCGCGGATGGCGGCGGCGAGCTCGGCGGGTTTGCGGACGGGTCTTTCGCTGTAGGCCGTGATCACGTCGCCGACGCGCAGGCGACCGGCCTGCGCGGCGGCGCCCTGGGGCAGCATCGAGATGATCTTCACCCCGCGCGAGTCGTCGTTCATCTGGATACCCAGCCGCCCGCGGTAATCCTGCCGCAACCCGGCGGGCACGGCGACTTTCGCGGTCCATTGCTTCCACCGGAGGTCGAGCCCCTCGATCGCCTGCCCGAGGATGCTCTCGAGCGCCGCCTGTCCGGTGGCGTTGCGGGGGAAGCTTTGCTTGAAGGCTGCGTACCAGGCTTCGAGTTGGCCTTGCTGATGGAGGTAGAACATCACATAACGCGCCTGCGCGTACGTCAGCGAGGGGTCCTTCATGAACAGTTCGGCGTTGCATCCGAGCAGCCACTTCAGCGGCGGGCAGCTTCCGGTGTGGATCGCCCGCTGAATGGCGCCCAGGCGGTTGTCCACCACGGGATTGAGACCCTCGGGCGTGATCTCGGCCGCCTCGAACAGCGTCGCCAGCCCTTCGGTGACCCAGATCGGGTGGACCTGCCCGGCGGCGGCCTGGTCGGCGTGATGCAGGGCGTGGGTGTATTCGTGGAGGAGGGTGCGGCCGCGGTCGATGCTGATCAGCGTGCGTTTGGCGGGGTGGTAGAAGCCCACGGCGGTGGTCCTGGGGGCGAGTTTGCGGTAGTGCTCGACGGTGGGCAGGATGACCGTGACGTACCAGAGCAGCGGCTGTTTGAAAAGGGTCTTTCGCTGGGCGTCGGTGTAGTCGGCCAGCAGGGCGACGGTGTCGTCGAGGTTCTGCTTGTCCAGGGCGCTGATGTAGATCAGGCGGCGGTCGCGGTCGATGTGCGAGACGTAGCCTTGCCCGAACTCCTTGAGGCGGGCCGCGGCGATGGCGTCGGGATCTTCCTCGCGGGCGGCGGCGGTGTCGGCAGTCGCTGGGGGCAGCGCGGCTGTCAGGGCGACAGCGGCGGCGATTGCGGCCAGGAATGTTCGGTGGCGAAGCATCGGCAAAGGCTCCCACAAGCGGCGCAGATCGAATGCGCTAATAAGGATATCGGCTGGAGGCGGGGCGGGGTTCAGTTGCGGTCGGGCGGCTACTTCACGTCCAGGCGGATGATGTCGGGCAGTTCGCTCTCGATGGCCAGAAGGTCGCTGATGCGGGCGCTGGCGGCCATGGATACCCGCATGTGGACGGTCTGCTTAAGGGCCTTGTGGTCGCGGTCGATCTGCACGTAGCTGACCTTCACGCGGCGCGATTCGAGCAGGGACTGGATGCGGGCGATGGGGCTGTCCGGCGTCAGCGGCAGCGTAACGCTGACGTTCATCGAGCGGCGCGAGGGGATGTATTTCTCCAGCCGGTCCAGCACCAGCAGCGCGAACAGCACCAGCAACGTCGAGTAGAGGGCAACGCTATACATGCCGAATCCGCACGCCAGGCCCAGCGCGGCAGTACACCACAGGCTGGCGGCCGTGGTCATGCCGCGGATGTGCATGCGGTCCTGGATCATCGCCCCGGCGCCGAGAAAGCCGATGCCGCCCATGACGCCGTACGCCATGCGGGCCGGATCGATGCGCAGAGTGCTGTCGGAGGTAGGGAATCTGAACACCTCGCCGAAGTGCAGGCTCACGACCATCGCCAGGGCCGAGCCGAAGGCCACCAGCAATTGCGTGCGGAACCCGGCGCTGCGCCCATGGTGCTGGCGCTCAGCCCCGATGACGGATCCCATGACCGCAGCGGCGCCCAATCGCAGCAGATACTGCACGGCAGGATCGAGCCCGGCGTCGGTAAGATGTAGAAGGTCCATATCCATTACCTATCGGCAGGGAGGGCGGGAGGGGTTACAGAAACAAATCCGAAATCCGAAAACACGAAATCCGAAACAAAAAGCAAACAGAAGCAAACAGAAATAAAAAGAAACAAAAGAAGAACGGGAGAGTGTCCGTTTGTTGCCTTTGTTGTTTGTTCCTTTGTTTCGGATTTGTCGTTTCGGATTTCGGATTTATTGGGCTATCGCCCGACCCAGTATGTGCGGTACTTCTCCAGGGCGGTACAGAGGGCCTCGATGTTGGCCATCGGCGTGGGGTGGTAGAGGCCGACGATGAACTCCAGCCCGCCGGCGGGGCTGCCGAGTTTCATGACTTCTTCCTTGATCAGCTCATGCACGTCGGCAGGCGAGCCGTAGGGCAGCACGCTCTGGCGGTCGATGTCGCACTGGATGCACACGCGCCCCTTGAAGACCTTCGCCAGATTGTCTATCCCGTTGACCAGGTCCTGCGGGTTGACGATGCTCAGCCCGCAGGCCAGCAGGTCCTCGGCGATGTCCATGATGTACCCGTCGGTGTGCATGTACACGTGAGCGCCGCTCTTGCGGGCGGGTTGGAACAGCCGCTGGTACGTCGGCATCAGGTAGCGCCGGAAGTACTTGGGCCCCAGCATGTGCGCCCGCTGCGTGCCCTGGTCGTCGGCGGCGCTGACCAGGTCGACGCCCTCGGCGATGTGCCCCGCTCCGGACGCTTCCCAGTACGAGGCCAGGATCTCGATGAGCTCGTCGAGGCGTGGTTCCTCGGTCGCCACGTCCATCATGAAGTTCTCGAACCCGCGCAGGTAGTAAAGCTGCATGAAGAAGAATCCGTGCGGACCGTACCCGTAGCCGGTCATGTCGCCCTTGGCCTTGGCCTCGGCGATGCGCTTGCGGTCGTCGTCGGTGAACGACGGCGGCTTGGGCGTGGTCTTCTTCCACTCGTCGAAGGCGTCCCAACGGGCCAGCGGGTGCTCGATGACCTGCCCGTCGAGGCCGCCCAGTTCATAGCGCCATTTGCAGCCCCACATGTCGTATCGGTCAGGCGCTTGCTTGCCGTACTCCTTGAATGGGGTCTGGCCCTTCTTGAAGTTCGGCCACAGCACCGGGTGGCGCAGGCAGAGATCCTCCAGTTCCTCGCCCATGTGGTACCAGAGATTGCCCGAGATATAGACTCCCATGGGGATCCACTCGTGGCCCTGCATCGAAGCGTTGCGCAAAAAATTCTCGCGGTGGGTCAGTGGCATCGGTGTTTCCGTTTCTTGGGTGCCATGGCGGCCGTTTCTCAGCCGCCATGCGTCGGGGACATGGCGGCTTGACAACGGCCGCCATGGCACCCGCTCTATACTGATCTACATTGTGCGGAGAAACTCGACGGCCTTGATGATATCGGCGGCGGGGTTCTCTCCGACTTCGCGCTCGATCGTCAGGAAGCCGTCGTAGCCGATGGCGTCCAGGGCCGCCAGGTATTTCGGGAAGTCCACGCCGCCCTCGCCCAGGGGCACTTCCTTGAGCACGCCCTTGAGCCCGTCCTTGGCGTGCGTGTGGGCGATGTACTTCTTGCCCAGGGCGGCCACGCCGCTGATGGGGTCGAATCCGAACATGCACAGGTTGGCCGGGTCGTAGTTGGCCTTGACGTAATCGCCGCCGACGGTGTCGAGGAAGACGCGGAGGTCCTCGCCGCTCTCGGGACCGGTCTCGCTGGCGAAGAGGATCCCGGTCTTCTTGCCGTGAGCCTCGATCTGGCGCATCGCCGCCAGGCCCGCCTGGTAGGTCGGGTCTGAGGCGTCCTTGGGCAGGCGGCCGATATGCGAGGTGATGATCTTCGTTCCCAGGTCGGCGGCGAGGTCCATGCACGCCATCGTCTTGGGGACGAACTCTTTGTTCGTTTCGGCGTTGAGGAACCCGCGCCCATAGTCGGCGCACAGAGCGCTGATGACCAGGCCCTGGTCGGCCACGAACTTGCGGAACTCCTTGCGCTTGGCCGCGTCCATGCTCTCGGGCGAGACCTCGCCGCCGCAGCAATAGATCTGGAACCCGTCGACGCCGATCTGGGCGGCCTTGCGGATCGAGTCCAGCGTTGGCAGGCGGAACGAGTTTGTGATCACGCCGATTTTACGTTTCATGCCATTTCCTTTTGCTTTGGTGGCACAGGCTTTCCAGCCTGTGATCACAGCCTCGAAAGGCTGTGCCACCTGTCTACTTCTGGAGGATCGCCTCGAGGCCGCAGATCAGCGCCTTGCCGGCGGCGGCTTTGAACTCGACGTTCAAGCTCTCGCCGGGGGCGATGTCTTTGAACTCCTTGACGATCCCGCGTCCGGCGCCGCCGGCAGCCTGGGCGATGTCAAAATCCTTCAGCACTTCCTTGCCCTGCAGCGAGACGCTGAAGACGCGCTGGCCGGGCTTGAGATCTTCCAGCTCCGCAAAATACAGCCGCACGGTGTACTTGACGGTCTCGGCCTCTGCACCGGCGAGAGTGAGCTTCACGCTGGTAACGCCGTCCAGGCCCGAACTGGTAACCCAGGGAAGCGGCCCATCCGTGACTGCCGTCACGTGCCGGTAAATGGTCTTGCCGCCAAAGCCGGGCAAGGAGAGCGTCTGCCTGCGCCAGTTGCCTGCCCAAGCGGGCTGACGATTGGGTTTGGCCGGCTGCAGGTCCACCTTCACCTGCGCCGAAGGGCCGCCGACGTCAGGGCAGTCGAGCCAGAGCGTGCCGTCTTCGCTGACGCGGTCGCCGGGGGCGCCGAAGTTCAGCCCGACGCGTGCCACGCGAGCCGGCGCCGCCGGGGCGCCCATCTCAAAGCTCCACGCCTCGGCTGTCGCGTCGGTGATCAGCGCCATGCTGCACTTGTTCTGGAACTGGCACTCGCACTCGCGCGTGTACTCCGGCGCGGTGACGATCCCGCCGGCGGGCACCATGTTGGCGGTGCAGCCGGAGCGGAACCCGCCCAGGCCGATCAACCGCGGCGGGCTGGAAAGCTCGGTGTACCCGGCGCTGGACCAGGCGCGGTGGAACGTCATGTACTCCCCGCCGTGGGTGAATCCGCAGCCGCCTGCGGCAGAGCCCCAGGCCACTTCCTCACCACTGACCGGTTCGGTCCGAGTGCGCAGCTTGCCGTCCTTCATCCCGATCACCTGCCCGTACTGCGGGATGATGATGTCGTGATGCAGCAGCGGCGGACCGGTGAAGCTCGGCTGCTTGTCTGCCGCCGTCGCCGGGCACCGCCACACGCGCGAGCCGTCGGAGGCCTTGTTGGCCGCCAGGGCGGTCGGGTCGCCGCCGCCGCAGCCGCTCTGGATCAGCAGTCCGTTCTCGGCGGAATATCCCAGCCACGTGCCGAAAACGTCCTGGTCTACCTTCCAGAGCTGCTTACCGGTGGTGGCATCGAAGGCATACATCGTCGAATTGACCGGCGTCTCCACGCCGCGACGCTTGGCCGCTTCGTCCGCAGAAAGCCCGTCGATGGCGAAGACTTTGCCCGTCCCTGCCGCTACGCCGCTACTGCGGAAACCCGTGGCGGCAGTCTTCACCCACAACGGTTTGCCGCTTGCGCGATCGTACGCCGCCAGATATTTCGCCGCCGCGCCGGTGCGCGAGTTGACGGTGAAGTCGCGTTTTGTGTCGAGCGGCCGAACGGTGGCGACCACCACGGCGCCGTCGACGCGGATCGTCGCCCACTTGGAATCCTTCTCGGCGCCTTCGGGCAGGGGCAGCTCGCGCGTCTGCTTTCCGGTGGCGGCGTCAAGTTGCACGCACTTGTCGGGGGTGATGACGTAGACGGAATCTTCCGAGCAGGCGTAATTGGGGCCGGTCTCGTGCGTGCCCATCTGCTTTCCGCCGGTGTTGTAGAATTGCCCGATGTTGGGGAACGGGGCTTCCCAGAGCAGTCGGCCGGTGTAGATGTCCATCGCCCGCAGCAGGTCGCAGCCCAGGGTGATCGCCCGGCCGTACGCCACCGCCGGCGAAGGCCCGCGCCCATGGCGGGGCAGCATCGGCGTGTTCGGCGGGCCGCCGAACCACAGCACGCCCAGCGGGCCTTTGACCAGCTTGTCATACGACATCATCGAGTTGGCCGCGTCGGCGTTGTTGTGCGTCCACTCAGCCGAACCTTCCGGCCCGCCCTTGCGCACCAGGGTCGCCAGGCTGCCGTCGGACTTGCTCAGGCAGATCGTCCCGCCGTAGGGCCGCAGCACGCGCATCATCTCCTTCTTGGAGGTTTCGCTGGCCAGCGCGCTGTCGTCCATCACTTCCGATACGATCAGGTTGGCCAGGTACGCCGGCAAACCATACGCCAGCGGGTTGCCCACGTGCGCGCTGAACCGGCGGCCGTACAGACCGAGGTCGTCCATCTGCTTGCGGATGGCAGCGACCTTCGCGGCGTCGGGATCGATCGCGATTACATTCAGCTTGGAACCCAGCACCAGCCCCTGCGCCAACTTGCCGTCCTTGAGGCCCAGCACCAGGCAGTAGCCTTCGGTCTGCCCGGTGGTCTTGAGGATGTCCGCAGCCGCGCCCTGGGGCTGGGCCTGGGCAGGCGCCTTGGGCGCCGAGAAGGTCTTGGCCTCGCCGGCGGCGGCGCCATAGCAGGCGATCGTGCCGTCTCTGGTGACGACGAACAGCTTGCCGTCGGCGGCGAGCATATCCCACACCTCGCCGGCGGGAAGCTTGGGTCCGGCGACGGCGCTGCGGGTGTCGGCGTCGGCGTCCTTGACGATCAGCAGTTGACCGTTCGCGCCGGGGATATAAAGGTTAGCGCCGGCCTTGATGTACGAACCGGGGCAGCGGACCGCCGCACCGGCCGGAAGGGCCAGGTTCCACAGCCCCGCGCCCGTCTGGGCGTCCTTGGCGCTGACCGAACCGCCCGAGGCGATATAGACTGCCTTGTCGGACGTGATGCCATAGCCGACGCCGTTGCGTCCGGACATGCGTCCGCTGGCGATGTCGATGCCGTTGCTGCCCATTGGTCCGGCGTAGACGTTCTTGCCCGCGCGCAGGGCGAACCAGTAGTCCTGGGGGTGGTGCGCCTCGTGCATGCCGTAGATCTCGTGGAACATCAGATCGCCGTTGGTGCGGTCGAAGAGCTGGGCCATGTTGCGACCTTGCGGCACGGCCAGGCGGTTGTCAGCCACCAGCAGGTATCCCTGTGGGCACGAGCCATGGAAGCCCGGCCGCACGAGCATGCCCGTGCCCTGCAGGGCGAAGGCGGCTTTGAAGTCGCCCAGACCGCTGTTGCACCAGACGCTCTTGCCCGTCTGGGCGTCGACAGCGTGCAGGAACGTGCCCATGAACGGCCAGATGCTCGCGCCGAAGTAGATGATGCCGTCTTCCAGCGCCGGACCGCCGCGCAGCGGCCACATGCCTACCAGGTGATCGTTGCCCAGGACCTTGCGGTTGTCGGGCCCGCCGCGGACCTGCCACTTGACGGATCCGTCAGCCGCGGCGAGGCAGTAAAGATAGCCGTCGTCGCTGGCGACGTAGACGAAGTCTTTCCAGGCCACCGGGGCGAAGCGGATTGGCCCGTCGGCGTAGAATCGCCAGAGTTCTTTGCCCGTGTCGGTGTCGATAGCCGTCAGGCGGTGGTTCAGCGACGAGCCGACGAACATGCGCTTGCCCAGGACGACCGGCTTATACGAGACGTCGAAGGTCATGTAGTTCTGCGGGATCTGGTCCGGCCAGGCCGGTTCGAGCTGCGGCCATTGCTGTGTCCACAGGAGGCTCAGGGTCTCGGGGAGTTTTTCCGAGCCCACTGCGGTGCGCTGGGCGTCGTGCCGCCACTGAGGCCAATCGTCGGCCCGCACGGACGCCGCGGAGAAGATCAGGGCAATGAGCAGGAGGGAGCGTTGGGCGCGGGTCATGAGTCACTTATCCTTTCGTGTGCCTCTATCATAGCATCTATGGAGTGCGGCAGCCTTAGCTGCCGCTTTGGAAGTTTTTCGAGTTCTAACAACTCTTAAAACGGCAGCTAAGGCTGCCGCACTCCATAATTATTTTCCCGGGGCCAGGTGGATGTCCTTGCAGCGCACATCGGCGTTGGGCAGGGTCGGAAAAGCCGCGTGCGGTTCGGTCTGGTACCAGTAGGCCACCGTGGCAAAGTCGTCGTCGCCTTTGGCCATCTTGCCGCCCTCGGGGCCCCAGACCAGGTCCTGGATCGTCACCTTCAGGTCCTGCTTGAAGTGGATCGGGTCCAGCACGTGCCAGCGGTACAGGCTCCACTTGGTGAAGCTTCGGCCGGAGGCGTCGACCGCGCAGTGCGCCAGCGGCACGCCGGAAAACGCCGTCGTGTGAGCCTCGGGGAATCCGTAGCTGCACAGGAAGTAGTCTTCAGTGCCCGTGCCGCAGATGGTCGGGAACTGCTTGTCGCCGTCCATGAAGAACATAATCTCGCCTTCGCCGAACCAGCGGTCGACGGTCTGCGAGACGGCCATGAACGTCCCGACGTAGTGCCCGCGACCCTTGACGCCGTCGAGGATGACGACGGGGTTGGCGTCTTTGCCGTTAGCGCGGCGATACTGGGCGTGCAGATACGCCGCGTCGGCAGGCACGTCGCCCTGGGCGTACGTGATCTGATACGCGATGAGGCCGTTGTCGTGCGGCGATTCGTTGGTGATGGTCACCTTGACGTGCTTGCGGAAGGGCATCGGCCAGTAGCAGTTGAAGGCGTTGGCGCGCTTGACGACCACCGGCACGGAATTGACGTTGGCGTAGATATCATGGCCGACAGCGAAGAAGTCCGTCACCGGCACTTCGATCGAGGGCGTCTCTTCGCCGTCCCAGTAGAACCGGATGATGTTCGAGCGGCCGTGAACGCCCATGCTGCCGTTGACCAGCCAGATGTGCTGAATCGTGCCCGGGCCGTCCACGTCCATCAGCGTGACGGTCTGTCCTGCCTTGCACTGCAGGAACGGGCGGATCTTCCAGCCCTGGCCCAGATGAGCGACCGACGAGCAGTGGGGCACGTCGGGGTTGCCCACATCGGGCATGGCCATGGCGCCCTTGCCCTTTTCGCCGGTGGGGTTCTCTGCACAGACACTGCGGGTTTGGGCGTTCTGGAGCAATTGCAGTCCGCCCAAGCCAATGTTGATGCCTTCAAAAGGATTCATGGTGCTCTCCGGTAGAGTGAAGGTTAGGCCGCCTCACGCGGCAGGGGGATTCTACCTTAGCCGGTCAGATGTGCAAGCGCGGGGATCGGGTGGCATGGCGACACGCGCAGCGGGTCGCCATCGGCGCGCGGGGCGGTTCGGGGACGGGAGAGCGGGATTACGCGGATTGAAGGGATTAAGAGGATTAGGAACTTTGATGAGGCGGGATTGTCCGGGTCCATGGCGACACTGGTTGTATCGGCGTCGCCATGTTCGCGGCCTCGCGTCGGACTCCCGCCACGGCACACACGAGGGAAATCGGCAACCGAAACAACGCGTCGCGATGCGCCGGGCGATGCGTTATGATTGGCCTTAACGCGAAAGGACGGCCGATGATCATGCGACGATTCCTGCTGACGTTCTTATTTGTGCTGACGTTCTGCCTGGCTTGCCCCGCCGCGGAACCGCCGGTCAAGGAACCGCCCGCGACCCAACCGGCAAAGCCCAAAGGCCCCAACCTGCTCGCCGGCGTCAAATGGTCCTTCAGCGCCGATGGCGGCAAGACGTTCGTCGCGGCCGACAAGCTCTCCGTCGACAAGGGCGCGCAGGTGATCGCCGAGGCCGAGTTGGACGTGGCCGACCCGGCGGCGTTGGGTGGGCTGGAGGTCACCATCCCCAAGGGCGGGCCCGAGATCACTATCAACGGTAAAGCCCCCGAAGGCCTCCTGCCGCGGATGACCTACACGATCTGGAGTATTGACCCGCAGAAGGCTCTGGCCAAAGGGCGCAACGTCGTGCGGGCCTCGCGGGCGGGGCTGGACGTGCAGAGCCCCGCCGTCGTGACGCACATTGAGCCCGTAAATGTCGGCGTTCAGACCGGCCCGATCCTCGGCTGCGCCGGCGAGGGGTTCTTCACCCTCACCTGCCGCACGAACATGCCGGCGGCTGTCCACGTCAGTGCCAATCCCGAACCGGGCGGGCCCGAGGCGACGGGGACCTCGCCGCGCGGGTACTACCACCGGTTGAAGATCGCCCTGCCCAAAGGCGCCAAGGCCTTCACGTACACGCTGACGACCCAGAGCGGAACGGTGAAGAACACCCTCGATCCGGTGAAGGTGAAAGTGCCCGGCACAGGTGAGACGTTCCGCTTTGTGGCCGTGGGCGACTGCCGCTCAAATCCCACCGGGTGGAAGACGATCTCCGACGCCGTCGCCGCGGCCGAGCCGGAGCTGGTGCTCTTCAGCGGCGACCTGGTCGGGGCGGGCAGAGTGGATTTCACCTGGGATCGCGAGTTCGCCGGTCCGGCCAGGACCATGCTCTCGCGCATTCCGTTCTACACCGTGGCGGGCAACCACGAGCAGAGCGCCGCGGCGTTCTTCACGCTGTTCTATGCCCCCAACGAGACCGGGCGGCCGGACAATTGGGCCCAGGCAGTCGGCGGGGTGCTGTTTATCGGCATCGACGGCGGCAAAGGCAGCGACGAGATGACCAAGTTCGTCGAGACGGCATTGGCGGCGTCAAAGGAGAAGTTCATCTTCCTGATGACGCACTACCCGGCGTATTCGTCGGGGATGCACGGCAAGAGGCCCGACGGCGGGATGGGCTACAGCAAGAAGGTCCTCATGCCGCTGCTGGCCAAGTACAACGCCACGGCCATGATCGCCGGGCACGACCACGACTATGAGCGGTCCGAGCCGCCGGCGGGGGTGGGCGTGACGTGCATCGTTGCCGGCGGCGGAGGCGCCCCGTTGTATGGCAGGCAAGGCCGCAACTCGTACTCGAAGGTCTTCCTCACGAAGCTGCACTACTGCATCTTCGAGGTCAAAGGCAACACGTGCGAGATGAAGGCGTATGACGCCGAAGGAAAGGTGCTGGACGAGACGACGTTCAAGGCTCGACGTAGTTAGCACGTTAGCGGTCGAGCTTGCTCGACGCGGTTGTTTCCCTGATCCGTGTTCGGGGGGAGAAACCACGTCGAGCAAGCTCGACCGCTGACATAAGAGAATTTGACGGTGAAGAAGTTTGCTCCCTCAGCTCTGGTTGTCGTCGCTGCCGCCGTGGGCGGATGGTTCGTGATGCGCCCCTCTGACGCTCCGTCTGCGGCTACCCAACCAGCGCCGCGGCAGTTCCCGGCGCTCGATGCGCGCGGGCGGGCGGGCGAGTTCGTCGGCCTGTGGCGCACGCCGGTTGATTACGAAAAGACCACCGGCAAGAAGCTCGGGGCGTACAAGCAGTCGCCCATGCTGGACAAGGCCGTCGCCGAGGGCAAGCTGCCGCCTGTGGCCCAGCGCGTCGGCGACGAACCGCTGGTGGTGTATCCGCTGGAGAGCATCGGGCGCTACGGGGGCACGCTGAATGTGCTTGGAGCGTATGGGCTGTTCTCGACGGCCCGGATCGTCGCCCACGACCGCGACTACCGCAGCGTCTGTCCGGACCTGGCCAAGAGCTGGCGCTACGAGAACGGCGGCAAGACGATGGTCGTCACGCTGCGGCGCGGGCTCAAGTGGTCCGACGGCCAGCCCTTCACCACCGACGACGTGATGTTCGCCTACGAGCACATCCTCCTGAACAAGAAGCTTACCACCGAGTTCCCGCGCGACCTGACGGCCGACGGCAAACCGGTGACGATCGTGCGCGACGACGCGGACCCGAAGTACACGTTTCGCATCATTGCCGCGGCGCCGATCCCGCTGATGGAGCTCTACCTGGCGCACTGGAAGGGGATGCAGGGCTGGGTGTACGAATGCGCGCACTACATGAAGCAGTTCCATCCGGACTTCGTCGGCGAGGACGCGGCCAATCGCAACGCTCGCGCCGAAGGATTCCTGGGCTGGGTCGACTACTTCCGCGCCCGTCAGCATTCAGCCGAGGGGCCCAATACCGAGCGGGGCATCGGCTGCCCGACAATGGGACCCTGGGTGCCGGTTTCGTATTCCAGCACGCAGGACGTGCTGGAGCGCAATTCGTACTACTGGAAGGTCGACCCCGACGGCAACCAGCTCCCCTATGTTGATCGGATGGTCATTAACAAGAACCTCACGGGCGAGGTCGCCAAACTCAAGATCATGAGCGGCGACGTGGACTTGGACCTGGGGCTGAATCTCTCGCTGGCCGACGGGCCAACGCTGATGCAGTATCAGCCGCGCGGCTACCGCGCGCTGGTCTGGACCGCCCTGTGGGGTTCGGTCGTGCGATTCAGCCTCAACCTCAACGCGGTGGACCTGAGCCCCGGTGCGGGCACGGCCACTCAGCCGGCGTACGACCCGGTCAAGAGCAAGATCTTCAACGACGTGCGGTTCCGCCAGGCGCTGTCGCTGGCGATCGACCGCAACGAGATCAACGACAACCTCTTCTTCGGCAACGCCAAAGCCGTGCAGGCCACTGTCGTGCCGCTGCCGCAGTACAGCCGCTATTATGAAGAGGCCTTCGGGCAATCGTTCGCACAGTACGACCCCGCCCGCGCCAACGCGCTGCTGGACGAAATGGGCCTGGCCGCCCGCGACGAGGACGGCTACCGCCTGCGGCCTGACGGCAAGCCCCTGACGATCCTGCTCTATCATCGCGGCGGATGGGATGACCGCCTGGGGATCGTGGAATTGACGCAGGAGTACTGGAAGGCCGTCGGCGTGCGCCTGCAGATCGACACCCTCGACGGCGCGGCGCTGTATTCGGTCTTCCGCACGGGCAAGTACGACATGGCGTACTGGCACATGGACGGCGTGTGCGACGTGCGATTCCCTACCATGCCCTACCACTTCGTCCCCATGGACATGCGCGTGATCTGGGGGCCGACCTGGGCCAACTGCTATCTCGGCCGCAAGCCTATGCCCGCCGACACCCCTCAGGCCGTGCTCGATCTCTTTGACGCATACCGCCGCATGGAGCAGGCGCTGACCGAGGACGAGCGGATCAAATGCGGCAAGGAAATCCTCCGCAGCCAAGCCGAGAACCTCTGGGGCATCGGGACGGTGTCAGCCCCGCCGGTGATCTTCATCGCCAACAGCAAGCTTCGCAACGTGCCCGAGCACGCCCCCCTGGCGTGGGATACCTTCTATGCCGCGCCCCTGCCCCCCGAGGCGATCTGGTTCGACTATGGAGTGCGGCGGCCAGAGCCGCCGCTTTGGATCGGCGGGCAGTCGCGGCTTGGAACTGAGCAAGAACACCAAGAGGCAGCTAAGGCTGTCGCGCCTTCGACGGCCGGGGAATCCAAAGCGGCAGCTAAGGCTGCCGCACTCCAAAGGGGGGCGCGCTGATGCTCAAATACACCCTCCGTCGCCTGGCATACATGTGCGTGACGTTGCTGGCGGTCTCGATCGTGACGTTTGTCGTCATCCAACTTCCCCCCGGCGACTACCTCACGCAGAAAATCGTCATGCTCCAGGCCACCGGCCAAGCCGGCGATGTCGAAAAGATCGAAGCCATGCGAGAAAGCTACGGCCTCGACCGCCCCTTGTACGAGCAGTACGTCCGTTGGATGGGCCTCAAATGGTTCCTGCCCATGCTCAGCCGGAACGAACGCGACAAGGCCTGGCAGAGCTATCAGCAGGCGCAGCAGCTCCACGCCCAGGCCGTGCAGAAGTGGCAGGCTTTATCGACGGCCAAGCGTGAGAAGACGCCCCAGCCCGAGGCGCCCCAGCCGCCGGGGTGGGGCTTCTTCCGCGGCGAGAACCGCGGCCTGCTGCAAGGCTACCTCGGCCGATCGTTCGAGCAGGAAAAGCCCGTCAGCGAACTGCTGGCCGAGCGCCTGCCGCTGACGATGCTGATCTTCCTGGGCTCGGTGACCGTGGTCTATTCGCTGGCGATTCCGATCGGGATCTACTCGGCCACGCACAAGTACCGGCTGTCGGATTACGCGGCGATGGCCGGGTCGTTCATCGGCATGTCGGTGCCGGGATTTCTGCTGGCGCTGATCCTGATGTTCGCGATGTTCCACTGGTACGGTCTGAGCCCCGGCGGGGTCTTCTCGCCGCAGTACGTCGGGGCGGCCTGGTCGTGGGGCAAGGTCGCCGACTTGGCGGCGCATCTGGCCGGGCCGCTGATCGTCGTGGCCATCAACGGCACGGCCGGGCTCATCCGCGTGGTACGCGGCAACCTGCTTGACCAGCTCCAGCAGCTCTACGTGACGACCGCCCGCGCCAAGGGCGTGGCCGAGTGGAAGCTGCTGCTCAAGTACCCCGTTCGCGTGGCGATCATTCCGGTCGTCAGCTCGATCGGCTTCCTGCTGCCCGGGCTCATCGGCGGCCAGGCGATCATTGAGATCGTGCTGGGCCTGCCGACGTTCGGCCCGCTGCTGCTGGCGGCGCTGAAGAGCCAGGACATGTTCCTGGCCGGCAGCGTGGTGATGATCCAGACGCTGCTGGTGGTGGTGGGGGTGTTCCTGTCGGACCTGCTGCTGATGGTGGTCGACCCGCGCATCCGCCTGACGGGAGGGTCGAAATGATCTTCCGCCGCCGCAAACGTGGCACAGCCTTTCCAGGCTGTGACTCACAGGCTGGAAAGCCTGTGCCACTCGAGGCATTCAAGGTGCTGACCTACCGCCAGCTCATGTGGCGGCGGTTCAAGCGGCACAAGCTGGCGATGGCCGGAGCGGTCATGCTCGTCGTGCTGTACGGTTTGGCGCTGCTGGCTGACTTCGCCGCCCCGTACGCCCCGACGCAGCGCGTGCCCGGGTACATCAGCGCCCCGCCGCAGCGGCTCCACGTGTGGGGACCGGACGGGTTCCACGTGCGGCCGTTCGTGTATGGGCTGGACCTCAAGGTCGACGCCGCCGGTTTTCAGCGCATCTACAGCAGCAACACCTCGCGGATGATTCCGGTCCGCTGGTTCGTCCGCGGCGAGCGCTATTCGGTACTGGGCCTGTTCAAGACCGACATGCACCTGTTCGGGGTCGAGCCGTCGGCCGCGGGCGAGCCGCCGGCGACGATCTTCCTGTTCGGCAGCGACCGCCTCGGGCGCGACATGCTCTCTCGCATCCTGCACGGGGCGCGGGTGACGCTGTCGATCGGGCTGGTGGGCATGAGCCTGTCGTTCGTGCTCGGTTGCGTGCTGGGCAGCATCTCGGGGTACTACGGCGGCGTGATCGACACGATCATCCAGCGCGTGATCGAGTTCATCGTCTCGATTCCGACTCTGCCGCTGTGGATGGCGCTGTCCGCGGCCCTGCCGGCGGGCTGGCCGATGTACCAGCGGTATTTCGGCATCACGCTGATCCTCTCGCTGGTGGGCTGGTGCGGCCTGGCGCGCGTGGTGCGCGGGCAGATTCTGCAGCTTCGCGACCAGGACTTTGTGACGGCCGCCCGCTGCGCCAGCGCCTCGGACGGCTGGATCATCTTCCGCCACCTGCTGCCCTCGACGATGAGCTACCTGATCGTCTCGATCACGCTGGCGATCCCGGGCATGATCCTGGGCGAGACCGCTCTGAGCTTCCTGGGCCTGGGCATTCAGGCTCCGGCCGTCAGTTGGGGCACGCTGCTCCAGGACGCCCAGAACATCCGCACGCTGGCGAATCAGCCTTGGGTGCTGATCCCCGGGGCGTTCGTGGTGCTGACGGTGATCAGCTTCAACTTCGTCGGCGACGGACTCAGGGACGCGGTCGATCCGCACGGGAAGTGAAACCGGAAGATTGGAATGATGGAAGATTGGAATAACGGAATGATGGGGTGGCATGGCGACACGCGAAGCGGGTCGCCATGGGTGCAACGAAAGATGGAAGAATGGAATACTGGAATGATGGAATGATGCGGCTGCAGAGCGTGCCCTTATTTTCGCGCCACGGGCAACGTAATGCGGTTTCGAGGCTCTCTTTGTTGCACGCAAGGAGGGGTACCGGCAAGTGATTCCCCTCGTGACCATCGCGGGCCTCAAGACTTACTTCAAAACCGACGAAGGCATCGTGCCTGCTGTCGACGGGGTCGACCTTGTAATCCCTCGCGGCAAGACGGTCGCGCTGGTGGGGGAGAGCGGCAGCGGAAAGAGCGTCACCGCGTTTAGCACGATCCAGCTTGTCGCTGAACCGGGGCGGATCGTTGCGGGAAAGATCGCCCTTCACGACGAACAGGGCAACGTCGACGCGGTCCTGACGGATCTCGATCCGCGGGGCAAGGTCATCCGCCGCATCCGCGGCAAGCGAATCGCCATGATCTTCCAGGAGCCGATGACCAGCCTCTCGCCCGTACACACGGTCGGGGCCCAGATCGTCGAGGCCGTCCGCCTGCACACCGACATGACCCGCCGACAGGCCCGCGAGCACGCCGTCGCCATGATGGAGCGAATGGGCATCCCCAACGCCGATCAGCGGTTCAAGTCGTACCCGCACGAGATGAGCGGCGGGCTGCGCCAGCGCGTCATGATCGCCATGGCCCTGTCGTGCCGGCCGGAACTGCTCATCGCCGACGAGCCAACCACGGCTCTGGACGTGACGATCCAGGCGCAGATCCTCGAGCTGCTGGCCGATCTCAAACGCGATTACCAGATGTCGATGCTGTTCATCACGCACGACCTGGGCGTGGTGGCCCAGATCGCCGACGAGGTGGTCGTGATGTACCAGGGCCGCATCGTCGAGCGCGGGGCGGTACGCGACATCTACGCCTGCCCGCAGCACGACTACACCAAGGCGCTGCTGGCGTCGGTGCCCAGCATCACCTCTCAGCGGCGAAGGCGGCTCAGCACCGTCGCCGACATTACCGCCGGGCGAGAGGCCGCCGGCACCGCGGCGGTCCAGCATACCGTCCGGACGGACCTGCCGCCCCTGCTGAGCGTGCAGAACTTGCGAAAGCATTTTCCCGTGCGGAAAGGCTTCTGGGGCAACGTGCCGGCCACTATCAAGGCCGTCGACGATGTCAGCTTCGACCTCTACCGCGGCGAGTGCCTGGGCCTGGTGGGCGAGAGCGGCTCGGGCAAGACGACGGTGGGGCACTGCATCCTGCGGGCGCAGCGCCCGACCTCGGGCGAGATCCAGTTCCGCATCGGCGACGACGTGCATGACGTGACGCGTGCCGACGCCGGCCGCCTGCGCATGCTGCGGCAGAACATGGGCATCATCTTCCAGGACCCGTACTCGTCGCTGGACCCGCGCATGACGGTGCAGGACATCGTCGCCGAGCCGTTGGCGCTGGCGGGAGTCCGCAGCCGCGGCGAACGGCTCGACCGCGTGCGCGAGATGATTGTCCGCGTCGGGCTCGAGCCCGAGCACCTGGTTCGCTTCCCGCACGCCTTCAGCGGCGGGCAACGCCAGCGCATCGGCATCGCCCGAGCGCTGGTGCTCAAGCCCTCGTTCGTGATGGCCGACGAGCCTGTCTCGGCGCTCGATGTCTCCGTTCGGGCCCAGGCGCTGAACCTCCTGCAGGACCTCCAGGCCGAAATGGGCCTGTCGTACCTGTTCGTCTCGCACGACCTGAGCGTGGTGCGCCACATCGCCGACCGGGTGGCCGTGATGTACTTCGGCCGACTAGTCGAACTGGCGTCGGCCGAAGAGCTCTTCGCCAATCCGCTGCATCCGTACACCAAGGCGCTGCTGTCGGCCGTGCCGGCGCCGGACCCGGGTTCGCCCATGCGGCGCATCGACCTGGGCGTCGAACCGCCCGACCCGACGAACCCGCCCTGCGCGTGCAACCTGTTCCGCGACTGCCCCGCCGACCGCGGCGAACCCATACCGCCGGCCGCGCTGCAAGAAGTGAGTGCGGGGCATTTCCTGCGATGCCACGAGTAGCACTGGCGTCTCGCCCGTGAGTCCCACGGCCGTCCCGGCCGTGGCCACCGTTGACCGGATTCTCTGGCGACCAATACAATGTGGGCATGAGCGAGCGAATCACGACCAATGCGGGCGTACACAACGGCAGGCCCTGCGTCGCAGGAACTCGGATTCCTGCCGAAGACGTAATCGAATTGGTCGATGCGGGGATTTCTTTCGCGAAGATCATCAAGGACTATTATCCTGCCCTGACCGTTGAAGATATCGAAGCGTGCATAAAGGAATCGGAGAAGTAATGAACATCGTCCTGATCGGCGCCGGTAGCGCGAGTTTTGGTCCGGGAATGGTTCGCGACATCATGATCTGCCCCGAGCTTAAAGGGCGCGGCGTGATGCTGTGGCTGGTCGATCTCAACCAGCAGGCCCTCGATGACGTGATGGCCTTCGCCCAGGAGCTCCGCCGGCGCGTCGGGGCCGACGTCGAGCTCAAGCAGACGACCGACCGCTGCGAGGCCTTGCCGGGGGCGGACTACGTCATCATCTCCGTCGCGCGGCGGCGGATGGAGCTTTGGGAGCAGGACTTCCGCGTCCCGCTGGCGCATGGCTTCAAGCACTGCCTGGGCGAAAACGGCGGGCCCGGCGCGGTCTTCCACACCCAGCGCAGCCTGCACCTGATGATGCCCATCTGCCGCGACATCGAACGCCTCGCGCCGCAGGCGATGGTGCTCAACTTCACCAACCCCGAGATGAAAGTCCTCCACGCGATCCTGACGCTGACCGAGCTCAAGGCCGCCGGGCTCTGCCACGGCATCGGCGGGGCCATCGACCTGCTGGGCAAGGTCCTCGAGCGCCCGCACGATTCCTTCCGCGTGACGTCGGCCGGCATGAACCACTTTTACGCCGTGCTGAAAGTCGAAGACCTCAAGAGCGGCCAAGACCTGCTGCCGGCCGCCAAGGCGAAGGTGCTCAGCGACGGCGACAAGTGGGGCTCCCCGCTGTTTCGCAAGATGCTCGACGTCTTCGACGTGTTCACCTTCCCCAGCGAGGACCACATCGGCGAGTACCTGCCCTTCGGCAGCGAGTTCTCGGGGGTACATTGGCACTACGGAATGGAGTGTCGCAAGCTCACCCTCGCCCAGGGCGAACCGGGCAAGCAGTGGTTCCAGATGCGCACCGACAAGGGCGATTTCCTTGACTGGGTCTACCGCCCCAGCGGCGAATTGGCCGTGCCGATCATCTGCGACATCGCCCTGAACCGCAACTGCTTCCGCGAGGCCGTCAACGTCCTCAACGTGCGACCCTACATCGACAACCTGCCGCCCACCACGTGCATCGAAGTGCCGGCGATGGTCGACAAGGCCGGCATCCATCCCATCGCCGTGGGCCCCATCCCCGAGCCCTTCGCCGAATACGTCCGCCGCCAGGGAACGATCGTCGAGATCCTCACCGAGGCCTACCGTACGCGGTCGAAGAAGATGCTGCTGCAAGCGCTGCTTCTTGACCCCAGCGTCAACAGCAGCACCGCCGCGGGCAAGATGCTCGACGAGATGCTAAAACTCCAGGCCGAATACCTGCCCGAATACGCGTAGCGTCTTAAGTTAGCGGCGGAGCTTGCTCCGCGCGTTCTGCTGCATGCGAGGTGACATCTCGCAATCGAACAACTTCCAAAGCGGCAGCTAAGGCTGCCGCACTCCACAGGGCCTTTGTGCCAGAAGAAGTTGCTTCTGGCGGGACGATAGGCTAAACTAAGTTAGCTAACCGCTGAGGTGTCCCATGAAGGCTATAAACGTCCATCGGGCAAAGACCCAACTGTCTTCTCTGTTGGCTGATGTGGAGAAGAAACACGAGAAGTTCCTGATCTGTCGCAACGGCAAGCCCGTAGCTGAATTGTCCCCGCACGTTCGCCGCAGCCGCTTGAAGACGGACCCGGTGCTTCGCCGCGTGAAAGTAAAATGCGACCTGACTGAGCCAATGACGGATTGGGAGGAGGAGTAATGCTCCTTGATACTTGTGCATTTGTTTGGCTGGCAATGGGGGAGGCAAAATTATCCAAGCAGGTTCGCCAGATGATTGAGATTGCCGACGCTGTGTTCGTTTCGGCCATTTCAGCGTTTGAGATTGCACACAAGTATGCCGCGGGTGGGCTTGAGTTGCCCATTGAGCCCGGCCAGTGGTTCGCGCAGGTCGTTAGCAAGCACAACCTGACGGAGATTCCCATTACCAGCGAAATTGCCATTGCCGCCACGAAACTTCCCCCGCTCCATAAGGATCCTTGCGACCGCTTCATTATCGCTACGGCAAAGCTGAACAGACTTCCGGTGATAACGGCGGATCGACGCTTCGACGACTATGGTATCGAAACGTATTGTTGAACCAGGCACATCAGCCATGACTCCCGCCATCGCGATACAGCGCCGCACGAAAGATCACTCTTATGGAGTGCGGCAGCAGCAACTGCCGCTTTTGCAGTTGTCAGGTCAGGGCAGAAACTTCCAAGGCGGCAGCTAAGGCTGCCGCACTCCACATTACTTCGCGTATAGCTGAAACTCGCGGATGAAGGCGCCGTCGCCCGAGACGGTGATCCGCCAGTGCCTCGCGGCCGTGGGGGCAATGGCGATCTCGTGCGTCCATCGCTGGCGGTCGGGGCCTTTGAGGCTCTTGCTGTCGAAGACCGTCGTCCACGTGCCGCCCTTGTCGCACTCGACGCGGAAACCGCCGAAGCCCTTCTTGCCGCCGGCGATTGTCTCGGTATGGGCGACCAGCACGCGAGAGACCGTCTGCTCGTCGCCGAGGTCTACCGTCAGCGATCGCGGAGCTTTGTCGCGGCTGGCCCAGCCGCTGGCGAAGTCGCCGTCGACGGCGCTGTGGGGGCCGTTGCGATCCATCGTCGCCCCCACGCCGTCCCAGGTGAAGGTCTGCGTGGCGGTGGCCTTCTTGCCCTGCGCCAGCGAGGCCTTGGGATACAGCACCTTGGCGTCTTTGGCCGGGCCGTCGAGCTCGACGGCAAAGACGGTGTCGACTGCGTCGACGGCCGCCTTGGGAACCGTCAGCGTGATGCCTTCGGGCGTCTGCTTGACCTCGACCTTGACCTTGGGGTCGTTGAGCAGCGTGACCGAGACGATCTTCTTATCCAGCCCGTACAGCTTGAGCGTCCCGCCGTCCAGGTCCGTCAGCATGTGCAGGTAGACGAAGTTGTCGCTCTTGCCGTGCGAGCTGACGCCCCAGGCCTCGGGCAGGTAAGGCCCCGGACGCGTGGCGTAGACGCTGCGCCCGTACTGGTTCAGCCAGGCGCCGACTTCCTTGATTCGCTCGACTTCGTTGGCTTCCATGCTGCCGTCGGGCTTGGGGGCCAGGTTGAGCACGAGGTTGTGCCCGCGCCCGACGCAGCCGATCAGCAGGTCGATCACCTGCTTGAGGGTCTTGACGGAGCGGCTGTGGCCCTTGGCGTCGGTGTCCCAGTACCAGTAGCCGTTTCGCAGGATGGCGGCCACCTCGACGGGGTTATACGCCCACCCGCCGGCGGGGTACCAGTGCTGGGGCGTTCCGTAGTCGCCGCCGTACTTGCTGCCGGCCAAGGCGCCGTTGTGCAGGATGCCCGGCTGGAGCTTGCGCATGTTGGCGTAGACGTCTTCGGGGGTCTTGCCCTTGGGGGCGAATCCGCCGTCGAACCAGATGCCGCGCACGGGTCCATACTTGGTCAGCAGTTCGGTGATTTTCTCGCCGGCCTCGCCGCCGGTGTACCATTCCAACTCGATCCCGGCCTTGTGAGAGGCGTCGGCGATCTCCTTGCACACGTCGCGCGGGAAGGGGCTGCCCGCCCGGGTGAGCTTGTTCTCGTGCATCTTGGTGTCCCACAGCACGAGGTTTCCGCCGGGACGGCGCTGCATGGCGCCGTTGATGCCGGTCATGAAGACGACGTACTTGGCCCCGCCGGCCTTGACGATGTCGATCCACTCGGTGGCGTCGAACTTGGTTACGTGCTTGAGGTTGGCGTAGAGGTGGTCCCAGTAGCGCTGGTCGGTGTAGTTGCCCCACTCGACGTGGCGCACCTCGATGCCGACGCCCCAGTGGATGAAGATGCCGAACTTGGAATCCTGCCACCACTCGAAGGCCTCGGGCGAGGCCCGCAGGCCCATCTTGACCAGTTCTTCGTGCGAGGGTCGGGTCTCCTGGGCGACCAGCGCCCCGGCGGGGGAGAGCATTAAAAGGATACTCGCGTGCAGAAGAAAAGATCGCATGAGGGTCTCCGTGAAAAAAATTCTTATGCATGAAGTATTGTGCCACAGCGCCGCCGTCGGAACAAGAGTCGCTCTGCTGTCGTACAATTCCTGAAATAGCTTTGCACCAGAGGGACCGCACGGACACGCTTGCGGTTTTGCGATCTCTCCCGCTGCGCCTTTTTTGGGTCAACGTTTACCGTCGCTCCCGCGATAACCGATAGAAATAAGTATGCCCGATCGATCGCCCACAGACCAACTGCGCGTCGTGCCCATCATGTCGCTGGGTCACGAGTTCATCTCCGGCGCCGACATTCCGCCGGGAATGACCGAGCACTATCTGCGCGACGAGCAGAACCCCGCCCTCGCCGCGGCGGTGCGCCCGCTGACCGGGCAGGAAGTCGACACGCTGGTCAAGAACGGAAACACGGCCGACAACTGGGCCAATGTGCAGGTGAACGATTCGTTCAACCCGCGTTACATCCGCAACTGCGAGTTTTACGGCCTGGTGCGGATCGGCAAGCTCGAGGAGGTCTTCCTCGAGTACCACGACATGCACGTGCCGGTGGGTCTGACGAACAGCCGCATCATCGCCTGCGACATCGGCGACGACTGCGCCATCCATAACGTGCCCTACCTGGCGCATTACATCCTGGGGCAGAACGTCATCCTGCTCAACATCGACGAGATGCACGCGACCAACTACGCCAAGTTCGGCAACGGCATCGTCAAGGTGCGCGAGGACGAGTCGGTCCGCGTGTACATGGACCTGATCAACGAGTGCTCGGGGCGGCGGATCATGCCCTTCGACGGCATGACGGCAGGCGACGCGTACATCTGGTCCAAGTACCGCTCCGACGCGGCGCTGATGGAGCGCCTCAAGCAGATCACCCAGCGCGGGTTCGATCCGCGCCGCGGATTCTACGGCACCGTGGGCGACCGCAGCGTGATCAAGAACTGCGGCATCATCAAGGACGTCAAGATCGGCCCGCACGCGTACATCAAAGGCGCCAACAAGCTCAAGAACCTCACGATCAACTCCTCGCGCGACGAGCCCTCGCAGATCGGCGAGGGCGTCGAAATCGTCAACGGGATCATCGGCCTGGGCTGCCACGTGTTCTACGGCTGCAAGGCCGTCCGCTTCGTCATGGGCAACGGCAGCAGCCTCAAGTACGGCGCCCGCCTGATCCACTCGTACCTGGGCGACAACTCAACGATCTCCTGCTGCGAAGTGCTCAACAACCTGATCTTTCCCTGTCACGAGCAGCACCACAACAACTCGTTCCTCATCGCCGCGCTGGTCAAGGGCCAGTCGAACATGGCCGCCAACGCGACGATCGGCTCCAACCACAACAGCCGCGCTCCCGACGGCGAGCTCATCGCGGGGCGCGGGTTCTGGCCGGGTCTGTGCGTCAGCGTCAAGCACAACTGCCGCCTGGCGTCGTTTGCGCTGCTGACCAAGGGCGACTACCCCTGCGAGATGGACATCCCGCTGCCGTTTTCACTTCTGGCCAACGACACCGCCCACGACCGCCTGATGGTGATGCCGGCATACTGGTGGCTGTACAACATGTACGCCCTGGTCCGCAACGCCGACAAGTTCGCCGCCCGCGACGCGCGGCGGACGAAGGTGCAGAAGATCGAGTTCGACTACCTTGCGCCCGACACTGTCGAGGAAATGTTCACCGCCCTGGCCCTGCTCGAGCGGTGGGTGGGCAAGGCCGCGATCGGGGCCCAGGACGACGCCGCCCTTGCGTCCGCCGGTCGCACGCTTCTGCGCGGGCCGGTGCAGGGCGTCGACACGCTGCTGGTGCTGGGCGAGGGCATGGAGCGGTCGCGCCGGGCGGTGGTGATCCAGAAGGCCCACCAGGCCTACGCCGCGTATCGACAGATGCTGGGTTATTACGCGGTGAAGAACCTGCTGGAGTATTTCGCCGCCCGGGCGGGCGCCACGCTGGAATCGATGAAGAAGGATCTGGCCGCCCCGCGCCGCAGCGACTGGGTGAACCTCGGCGGGCAGCTCGTCCTCGATGCGGACCTGGCGGAGGTTCGCCAGCGGATCCGCCAGGGTACCCTCGCCGACTGGGCGGCCATCCACCAGGCCTGGGACGCGCTGTGGCAGAAATACCCCCTCGACAAGCAGCGACACGCCTACGCCACGCTGCTGGACCTGATGGAGATCCCCGCCCTGACCGGCGCCGCCTGGGCCAAAGCCCTCACCGACGCCGTCGCCATCCAGCGACACATCGCCGATCAGGTCTACCAGACGCGCAAGAAGGATTTCGAAGACCCGTTCCGCCGCATGGCGTATTCCAGCCACGAGGAGATGGAGGCGGTTCTGGGAACGCCCGAGGACAACGCCTTCGTCAAACGCGTCGCTCAAAGCGCCGAAGCCTTCGCCGCCCAGGTCGCCATCGCCCCGCGCTGATGCGCCGCTTGAGGGTGGCAGTTACTCGCTCAGAAATGCTTCCATGGCGGCGGCGCAGGCGCCGACGCTGATCTCCGCAGACGCCGGGCACGCCCGCACGCCGTGCCGGGCGCCCTCGCCCTCGGCCAGAACGTATGTTTCGATTCCCTTGTACATCTGCATGGCGCAGAATCGCCGCGCGGCTTCGATCTGTTCGCGCGACAACTCCAGTGACGCACCGCCGCGGCCGCTGACGCACAAGCCCGTCAGGGCTGTCAGGGGCTCGCCGCCGACAGGGCCGATCCCGCCCCGGCGGTCGAGCAGCGCGCTGTGGCCATGAATCTCGTATGCCCTGGCAAGCGTCTTGGGCGCGGGCAATCCGGCGTGCGCCTTCCAGGCCTGGGCCCAGGCGTCGGTCGCGGGGGCGGCCTCGACCTGCCGGGCGAGGTTTCCCAGCCCTACGGCGAGGGCTTTGCCTTCCGGCCCGCTCTGCGGCGCGTCTTTCAGGGCCTCGTACGCCAGGCACAAGTCTTCCACGCCTGCCGCGGCGGGCGTGCTGTCCAGGCGGCAGGAGATCTCGCCCTTGCCGGCCGCTCCGGCGATGGCCGCCAGCAGGGCCGTGCGGATATCCATCGCCTGCGGCGCCGGCGGCAACTGGGCGATGATCATCGCCGTGTACGCCGTGGCGGCTAGCTGGTCAGCCGGTTCGACGGTAACGACATACGCCGTGCGTTCGGTGCGTTTGATCTGGCGGGCGACGTACGCCATGGCGGCGTTGACGCTCTTGCGGACTCGGGGGGCGTCGCCGCGGGCATTGAGCCGCGCCATCGCCAGCGTGGCGGCGAGGTGTTCGCGCAGGGGCGGGGGCTCGTCGCCGACGCGATAGGCGCCGCCGGGGGCCTGGTGGCGGATCAGGTAATCAGCCGCCGCGGCGGCAAGTGTGTCGCCGGCGGCAGCGCTGCCGCCGATCACTTTGCCGCGGAAGAGTTCTTTCGCCGGTTGCCCGGGCACGGCGACAAAATGCCGCGTGCGGAACACGAACCACTTCGGCGTGCTGGCCATCGCCGCGCGGTCGAGGGGAACCTTCATCAGGCAGGCGCTGCGCATCTGCTGGCGGTCCATCGCCTCCTCGTACGCCTGCGAGGGCAGCACGCGGGCGATCTTGCCCGCCCGTTCCATCTGCAGGCCCGTCAGGCCGCACACGGATCGCGACAGTTCCGCCTCCGACGCCGGATCCGGCGAGATGATGATCTCGACCTCCACCGTCAATGCCGCCAGCACCTCCGCCGTGACGCGGTCGGGCAGCTTTTCGCTGCGCATGGCTGCCATGGCGGCCGACGCCACGCTCAGTGGCAGGCTGTCCTTGCTGGCGATCACGCGGGCAACCAGGTTGCCGCCGCTTCGCAAGGTCACCGCCGCACTGAGAGTGTGGGGCGGGGGAGGAGTCCACGAGGCAGGAACCGGTACAGCGTCAGGGGTGCTGCGACGAGTGAGGTACTCCATCATCGCCCTGCGGGCGAAATCCGCAAGATCCGTCGCAGGGTCTTCCTTAACGTGCGGCGCAGCGGGCGGTGCAGCAACGGCAGCCGACAGAAGCATCACGCTGGCGCAAGTCAGGACAGTCATGCAACCTTTATAAGCTTCCGCGTGATGACAGTAAAGCTACAAAGCGAGGTCCCAGCACAAGAGATCGCCAACAGGAGATGACGCCGATCCGGCGGCGGCCTTGCGGCGTGCGGCTTGGCATCTGTTGATCTTCGCGGTGAAATATCCGCGGTGGAGATGGAAAAAATGCACAAGTACACGTTTCAGGGCAGCTATGGTCACAAACACTGTTATGTCATGAGTTTAAATCTAATTCCGCCGCAATGGGGCTACTGGGCCAGAGGAAAGCACTTATGCAACCGAATATGAACGTAAAGACTATAATAATAAAGGAATAGCATTAAAGAAGGCGTCAAAACGACGGTGGGGAGGCCCATGATATGGCGATGGGCACTTCGGGGGCTCGGTGGCACAAAGGCCGTTTTTAGTTGCATAACCTTCAGGGATTCTTACACTTTGCAGTGATTCAGTGTTGGAAAAGGGAACCGCCGGCTTCTTCCGCCCTTGCGGGACGCAAGGAGACCCTTAATGCCTACTGTTACATACGATGATGGCAGCTTCCTGCTGGACAACCAGCGGCTGTGGTTGGTCAGCGGAACCGTTCATTATTTCCGCACGCCATCGGCGCTGTGGCCGGATCGTCTGCTCAAAGCCAAGCGAGCGGGGCTGAACTGCATCTGCACGTACGTTCCGTGGAACTTTCACGAGCCTCTCGAGGGCAAATGGGAGATCATGGGCGATCATGACGTGTTCGAGTTCATCCGCCTCGCCGAGGAGCTGGGGCTGTACGTGATCCTGCGTCCGGGTCCTTACATCGGCGGGCAGTGGGACTTCGGCGGTTTGCCGGCGTGGCTGCTGGCCAAGCCCGGTCTGGCGCTGCGGGCCAATAATGCCACCTTCCTGCATTACTTCGACAAGTACTTCCGCAAGATGCTCCCGCGGCTGGCCGAGCAGCAAGTCACGCGCGGCGGCAACATCATCCTGGTCCAGAACGAAAACGAGTACACGCTGCGCACCATGCCCGACCGCCTGCAGTACCTCGAGTTCGTCAGCCAACTGCTGCGACGCGGCGGTTTTGAAGTGCCCATCATCACCTGCAACGACCTGACGGAACCGGCGGTGCCCGAGGCCGTCGAGACCGTACGCGGGTGGGACCGCACGATCCAGGATCTCAAACGCCTGCGGGCTCGCCAGGGCGGGGCGCCGCTGATGGTGAGCGAACTGTGGACCGGCCACTACGATCAGTGGGGCGGGCAGCATACCCGTCGCGGGGCCTCTGACGTGGCGCGCAAAGCGATGGAAATCCTCGGCTGCGGCGCCCAGTTCAACTACTATCCCTGGCACGGGGGCACGAACTTCGCCTTCAAGGCCGGTTCGCCCGGCGACGGCCCCGACAGCTTCCAGACCACCAGCTTCGACTTCGACGCCCCGCTGTCCGAAGGCGGAGGCCTCACCGAGAAATACTACACCACCCGCCTGGTGAATCTGCTGGCCCAGCACATGGGACAGTTCCTGGCCGCCTCGTACGCCCAGGAAGTCCGCGTGAATATCCACGACTCCTCGACCGTGCTCAACCTCTCCGGGTCGCGCGGACGATGGGCGGTGGTGACCAATAACGGCCGCCAGGACATCAAGCGGGCCGCCGTCTCGCTGCCCGACGGGACCGACATTGACGTGTCGCTGGAGCCGCTGGGGGCGATGGCCGTTCCGCTGGGTCTGCAACTGACCGAGCAGGTCAAGCTCGACTGGTCCAACGTCACGCCGCTGGGATTCTTCCGCCACAAGGTGCTGGTCTTCCACGGTCCGGCGGGCTGGCCCGCTCGCATCAGCCTCAACGGCGCGGTGCTCACTGCCGCCATCGGAAGCGATGACGAACCGGTGATGCTCGAGGCGCACGGCCTGACGATCGTGCTGGTCAACAGCTCGCTGGCGATGCGCACGTGGGTGTTGGACGAGACGCTGATTCTGGGTCCGGATTTCGTCGGCGTCGAGGCCGCCGACGTGGTCTTCAACCATGCCGCGCCGCAGTATGCGATGATCGCTTTCGACGGCAAGCTCACGCACAAGAAGATCAAGCCCGCCGGCCGGGCGGCGGTCAAGCCCATCAAGCTGGGCTCGTGGAACCGCACCGGCGTCAGCAAAGAGCCTCTGGGCGACGGCACGCTGGAGTGGCTCAAGCTCGACCGCCCGCGCGACGTCGACTTCCTGGGCATCCACGACGGCTACATCTGGTATCGCCTGGAAAGCACCGAAGACAAACCCGTCAAGCGGCAGTTGTTCCTGCCCGAGTGCGAGGACCGCGCCACGCTGTACCTCAACGGGAAGCGCCTGGGCATCTGGGGGCGCGGCGACGGCGCCGTTCGCACGCCCATCAACGCCGACTTCCGCAAGGGCGACAACGTCCTGACGATGCTGGTCGACAACCTCGGCCGCCCGAGCACCGGCCATAAGCTCGGTCAGCGCAAGGGCCTGGCAAACCACGTCTTTGACGCGCGGGCGCTGCAGCGGGGCAAGTTCAAGGTCAAGGCCGTCGAGGCGTTCCCCAAGCGGATCGTGCCGCGGCAGTTGCTGTTCATGCTCGACGACCTGCAGGGCGTGCCGGTCTGGGAAGCCCAGCTCGTCATTACCCTGAACAAGGTCGCGCCGATCCACTTGGCGTACACGGATCTGCCCCATCACGTGGCGATCCTGTGCAATGAGCGCACGGTGGCGTTCCTGCCTCACCAGGGCAGCGGGTTCGGCGATGCGACGCTGGGCGCCGAACTCAAGAAGGGCAAGAACGTCCTGAAGATCCTGCTCTGGGGCGATGTCAACGCCAAGCTGCTGGACAACATCAAGATGTACAGCCTCAACGAGCCGGTGACGGCCCAGGGGCGGTTGACGTGCCGCGCCTGGCAGATGCCCGCCGACGCCTCGGGCGCCCTCGGCGGCGACCGCCCGGCATGGTACAAGGCCCAGTTCAATTATGAACCCGCCCCCGAGGCGCTGTTCCTGCGCATCTCCGGTCCAGGCAAGGGCCAGATCTTTCTCAACGGGCACAACGTCGGACGGTACTGGTCGATCGGTCCGCAGGAATTCTATTATCTTCCTGAGTGCTGGTTGAAGCAGGAAAACGACGTCACGCTGTTCGTGGAAGACGGTCATCGGCCCACTGGGACGAGTCTGGAGTTCAGCGCGACGGGACCGTACGGTCCGCGCTGAGCGGCTGTGAATTTGCTTGAACGCGAGAAGTCTTTTAGCTACTATTACTTGCGATGGCAGCGGCATACATTGGTCAGAAGGGAACTACAGTGCATACGGTAACGAAAAAAGAACTCGTTGATCGCATTGCCGACAAGACCAACCAGAAGCGCGTGCTGGTGAAAGAAGTCGTTCAGGTCTTCCTGGACGAAGTCATTGCTGAACTTGGCAGCGGCAACCGTCTGGAGTTCCGCGACTTCGGCGTTTTCGAGATCAAGCAGCGCGCCGCCCGGACCGCCCAGAACCCCAAGACCCTCGAACGCGTCCAGGTCGCCGCCAAGCGTACCGTCAAATTCAAAATGGGTCGCGTCATGAAAGAAAAGATGCAGCCCGCACAAGGCGGCGCATAAAGCCGCTTGCGGCTTGGCATCTTTTTCAGGTCCGAAGATTAGGGATTTACCACAGAGTCACAGAGTCACAGAGGAAGCGGGGGAAAACCATAATGCAGCGCGACCACCTATGGATCGCGACCTATGGAGTGCGGCAGCAGCTGCTGCCGCTTTGGCTGTCTTTGGACAAGCAGCACACCGTTCCCATCGAACAACATCCAAAGCGGCAGCTAAGGCTGCCGCACTCCATATATCCTCTCGCTTTTCTCCGAGCCTCTGTGGTAAATCCCTGATCTTTCAGCGCGCTAAACTTCTGCGATAGCAGGGGAGCGCCATGCCTAATCCACTCATCCCTTCGGGGGCCGTTTCGCCGCTGGTGCGGCACCAGCGCAATCCGCTGCTGACGTCCCGCGACGTGCCTTACCCTTCGACGCTGGTCTACAACGCCGGCGTCGTCAAGTTCGCCGGGCGGTACGCGATGATGTTCCGCAACGATTACGGCCGCTGGGGCGACCCGCGGCTGGAGGGCACGAACATCGGGCTGGCCTGGAGCACCGATGGCGTGACGTGGGAGGTCGCGCCCGAACCGGTCATCACGGTCGAGAAGGCCCGGCGGTGGGTGAAGGACTACTCGCCGTACCACGACGCCGATCGCGAGTTGCTGTTCGTCAACGATCCGCGGCTGACGGTGCTGGAGGGGCGAGTGTATTGCTGCCTGGCGTTTTTCATGGCTTCGGGGCTGTGCGGGGGAGTGCTGGTGACGGACGATTTCGACCACTTCACGCTGCTGTCGATGACCGTGCCCGACAACCGCAACCTGGTGATATTCCCGCAGCGGCACAAGGGGCACTATCTGCGTTTTGAGCGCCCATTTAACAACTATGGCGGAGCGGCGATGGGCGCGGGGCGATACTCGCTGTGGCTCAGCGAGTCGCCGGACCTGCTGTTCTGGGGACGCTCGCGACGGCTGTTGTCTTACTCCGAGGTGCCTTACGCCAACGAGCGCGTCGGCGCCGGACCCCAGCCGGTCCTGACGCCGGGCGGTTGGCTGGCGATGTTTCACTCGGTATATCACGATGCCGCCTGGGGCAAGCGCGGGTGGGAACCCAAGTGGGACCGCCACTACGACGCCGGGCTGATGCTGCTGGATCTGGACGATCCGTCCAAGGTGCTGGCCGTATCCAACGTGCCGGTGCTCTCGCCGTCGGCGCCGTACGAGATGGCCGGCGGCGACACGTTCGAAACCAGTGGCTTTCGCGGAGGCGTGGTCTTTCCCACGGGTATGATTCTGGAGGACAGCGGGGAGGTGAAGGTCTACTACGGGGCGGCCGACTCGTTCGTGTGCCTGGCGACGGCGAACGTGGAAGACCTGCTGCGGTTCTGCCTGGAGAACCCCGTTGCCAGGCCTGAGGCGTCGCCGGGCGATTGATCGGCGAACAATAGAGGAGAACGTCATGACTCAGACCATCGACAAAACGCTGGCTCGCCGCCCGGAAGACTGGAAGTTCGCCCCCCAGCCGCTGGAAGGAAAGAAAATCGTGCTCTCCGGCGGGACGACCGGCATCGGGCGGGCCATCCTGCTCATGCTCACCGCCGAGGGCGCCGACGTGTTGACCTTCGCCCGCGGCAAGACCGAGCTCGACGAGGCGCTGGCGGCCGCCGATGGCGCCGCGGGCAAGGCGTACGGTCTGACAGCCGACCAGTCGCGACCGGACGACCTCAAGGCGGTCTTCGCCCGGGTCGATCGCGATCTGGGCGGGCTGGACATCCTGATCAACTGTGCAGCCGTCGCCGGCGGCAGCGTGACCGACAGCGGGTTTGAAGAAACGCAGTCGGTGCTGCACACGAACATCGACGGGTACGTGCAGTGCTGCCGCCTGGCGCTGGAGCGCATGAAGGACAACCAGGGGCACATCGTCAACATCGGCTCGATGAGCGCCCATGTGCGAGAGAGCGGCAGCGACATTTACGCCGCCACCAAGGCCGCCGTCATGGCCTTCAGCGACTCGCTACGCAAGACCCTCAACAAGAAGGGCATCCGCGTCAGCCTCATCGAGCCCGGAAGCGTCGGGTCGGACATGCAGCCGACAAGCCCCCAGGAAGAAGCCCAGCGCCAGAAACGCGGCGAAATGCTCGTCGCCGACGACATCGCCGAGGCCGTCCACTACTGCCTCACCCAACCGTCGCGATGCGAAATCATGACGCTGCAGATCAAACCGACGCGCCAGATCATATGACCGCGTTCCGGCCGCAGGTGGACACTCCCCGGCGCGATAGCGGCTTGGCAGTATTTCAAATCGGGCGCGCCGACGATATAACGTCGGATAACGCGTGAGGGAGAGTATGAGAAAGCTCGGCATATATCACTGCGCAACGGCATGTTTACTTGTGGGTTTGTCATTTTGCCATTCTCTGGCCGCTGCGGACTTCTACGTGTCTCCGGGCGGCGACGACGCCAACGGCGGCACGGCTGACAAGCCGGTGGCGACGATCGCGGCGGCGCGCGACCTGGTGCGGGCGAAGATCGCCGGCGGGATGAAAGAGGACATCGTCGTCCACGTCGGGGCGGGCAACTACTTCATCGAGGCGCCGGTGGTCTTCGACGACCGCGACGGCGGGCGCGACGGGCACACGATCACGTACCGCGGCGCGCCGAACCTGGGCAGCCGCCTCTATGGCGGGCGGCGGATCGTGAACTGGAAGAAGCACAGCGAAACCGAAGTCGCCGCCGACGTGCCGGACCTGCAGGAGCACTTCACGCTCTATGAGAACGACCGCGCGGCCAACGGCGGCATGTTCCACCAGTTCGAGGGCACGGCCGAGGGCAACTGGCGTCGCGAGGGCACGCGGCTGATCTACATCCCGCGTCGAACGCCCATCGAGGAGCAGGTCGTGGTGCTGGGGACGGCCAAGGACGTGCTGGTGATCAAGGGGCGCTCAATGGAGCAGATCGCCGGCAATCTCGTCTTCGACGGCCTGTACATGATCGGTTCGGACTTCGCCAGCCAGTGGACGCGCGGGGTGACGGACTTCATCGGCTGGGACGGCCAATACGATGGTCGGCTCTGGAACGGGCGACCGCTGGGCGTGATGGCCCCGGACATGCGCCACGCGCAGGTCTTCGTCGAGAACGCCCGCAACATCGTGATCCGCAACTGCAAGCTCTACGGCGCGGGGTTCATGGCCGGCATGTTCCATCGCTGGGCCCAGGACAACCGCGTCGAGAACTGCTGGATCGAAAACGCAGGCTGCAACGGCCTGTTCTTCCTGGGCTGGGAGTGCGGGCGCGGGCCTTTCAAGACCCTCGCCGCCTCGTACGTCAACAAGAAGAACGTCGTGCGCAACAACGTCTTCTACGACATCGGGCGGTTCGCCTTTGACGGCGGCGGCGTGTACGTGGTCTTCAGCGGCGACAACGTCGTCGAGCACAACGTCTTTCGCGGCATCACACGCTACGGCGTGGCGACCAAGGGCTGGCGGCCGAAGATGATCAACATCCTCTACCGCTACACCCAGACGCCGCAGCGGAACGAATCTGCCGAGAAGCCCTTCGACGACGCGGGCGTGAGGTACTACGACGGCTATGTGGTGACCGAAGCCAACCAGGGCGCCGAGCTGAACCATTCGCGCAACAACGTCGTGCGCTACAACGACTTTTCGCAGATCGCGCGGTCCGGCAGCGACATGGGGATGATCGAGATGTGGGGCGCGGGCACCGGCAACGTCTGGGAGTACAACGCCCTGCACGACCAGGTGCAGAATGGCGGCTGGGACGAGTGGATGCACACGCTGTTCAACGACGACGGTTCGCACGCCGCGACGCTGCGGGGCAATGTGATGTACTGGATCGTCGGCGGCGGGCGCAGCCGCGCGATCATGGCCAAGGGCAACGACCAGGCCAACGTGTGCAACATCGTCGCCGACAGCATGCTCTCCGGCGCCGCGACGATCGGGCCGTTCGTCGAGGCGGCCCACGACATGATCTGGTCGCACAACATTCTGGCCGCGCAGATTCCGACGCTCTACCACGGCGGGCACGGGCACGAGACCGTCGCCGGCGTGGCCCACCCGATCCTCAAGCAGGTCGAAGGCAACGTCTACTGGTACCAGCCGATGGGCGACCAGGCCGGCTCGAAGGAGGATCGCGTCCGCATTCAGCGCCAGGTGGAAGAGACCGCCAGGGGCGGCAAGATGGAAAAGGGCTCGCTGTACGCCGACCCGATGTTCGACCGCAAGCGGCCGTGGTGGGACGCCCACTACACCGACTATCGCCTCAAGGCCGACTCGCCCGCCCTCAAGCTGGGCTTCCAGCAGACAGACATGGCGAAGATCGGCCTGCGGAATGATTATCCCTTCAAGCTGACCGACGTGCTGGCGCACCCGGCCGGTGAAACGTGGAAGGCGGCGAACTTCACTCGGCTCTACAAGATGCACGCCGCCGGCGAGCGGCTGCGCCCCTACGCTACCCGCGGCCTGGACAAGGGCGCATGGGTGCGATATGGCAATGTCGACTTTGGCGACGGGCGCTTCAAGCTCTTCCGCGCGAGGCTGGAGTGGCTGGCGCCCAGGCAGGCCTTCGCGACGACGCTGGGCGGCAAGACGATCACCGCGATGGAGCTGGGCGACTCCTGGTGCCCGATCCCGTACTGGCAGGTCAGCCCCGCCTACACACAGGCGGGCAGGAAAGGCCCCGAACTGATCGACGTGCCCTTCGCGCCGGAGAAGGACCCCGCGGCCGTCGCGTGGACCACCGTGACCGAGCCGCTGGTCAGCCGTGCGACCGTCAAGCACCCCCTTGGCGTGATCAACTGCGACGTCGCCAACGGCGAGAACCACGCCAACAGCGCCGCGTACATGCGTTCGAGCATCTACGCCAAAAGCGGCGGCCGCACCGGCGTCGAGATCCGCGGCAGCCACGGCGTGAAGGTCTGGCTCAACGGCAAGGAGGTTTTCTCGAAGGTCGGCGGCGTGAACGACTCACCGCGGGTGGCGATGACCTTCCGCAAGGGCTGGAACGAGCTGCTGGTGAAGGTCGTGCAGGACGACAAGCCCTGGAAGCCCGACATGCACGGCTGGGGCAACTTCTGGGCCAGCGTCACGATGCATTACCGCGCCGTGGGCGATGCGTTTATCGTGCCCGGCCCGCCGGGAAAAGAACTGGCGATCCAGCCGCACCAGGGCACGGCCGTAGAACTGCGCCTCGACGCCCCCGACGGCGGGCTCATCGGCGAGTTGCAGTTCGGCCAGCCGACCTGCCCGATCAAGAAGACCATTGGCCGCCACGATCTGTTCCTAATCTTCCCCAACCAGAACGTCCAGACGCTGGACTGGTTCCGGTTCGAGGGACGCGAGGGAGATGAGCAGATCGTGCTGCCCGAGCCGGTTCCGGAGCAACCTTCTTCGATCAGCGCCAGCGGCAAGCTGCTCGTGATCAACGTTATGGGCGGCCCGGGCGAATCACGCTATGTCGCTGCCGGGCGGCAGATGAAGCTCGATGAGTTAACCGCGATGCTCAAGTCCGCCGTCAAGGGCGATCCTCATCTCAAGACGCTCATTCGCGGCGATCGGAACGCTCTACACGGCACCGTGGCCGCGGCCGTGGCGGCCTGCAAAGAGGCCGGTGTGGGAGCGGCCAACATCGCCTACGACGTCAGGCCGGCCCGGTGAGGTGCGGTTACTGAACTGATAGCAAATTTGATCCTGGGGCTGGCCAGGACCCGGGGTATGTAGCTGATAGCCGACAGGTTGCACTGCGGTGAACTCCTGCCGCCCTAGCATGCGGCCGCATTGCGCAAGACACCGTACAGGGGCATGAACATCCCGATCTCGAAGACCGCCATGGCGGCCAGTACCGCGAGGATCGCCGTGATGTTGATGATTCCTTTGACGAGCGGGTTGAAGGGGACAGCCTCTTTTCCGATCAGGATTGCGCAAAAGCAGATGAGCGGCCAATACGGCGGATGCAGCATCAGCCACTGAGTCAGGGCAGGCAGCGAAACGCCCATCTTGGCGTAGATGTCGAACAACACCGGACACATCAGCCGCGCCTTGACGAACATAAAGCACCCCAACAGCACGGCCACGGCCATCACGATCGCCGACCCAATCTGCCAACCCCTACGCGTCGCGTAGGTCATAGTCTTGCTCCTTGCGGTTCCAAGGCATCTGTCCCACTGGCCCCATCTCCTGCGCATGCAAGAACAACCACAGAATATCCGGCTGAGTTATGTGACTGATAGGAAATTACTGATAGGAAATTTGATCCTGGGACTGGGCGGGACATCGTGGCGGGAGTATCATCTAGGTCGCGTCGCAAATATGCGGCAACAGAATCGGGAGCATTACATGCGTCAACTGAACACGGTCGCCATCCTGATCCTTATCATTGCGGCGGGCTCTTCCTCGATTCAGGCTGAGGAGGCCGCCGGGCCATTCGAGAACATCAAGACCGCTCCGGTGGCGGTCACGTGGCAGTACAGCACCGACGGCGGAAAGACGTTCGCCGGCACTGCGCAGGCCGGTCCGCCGGCGGGGCCGCCGGCTGGCATCGACGTCAACCAGCAGGCCCGCCCGATCAACTCGTATGTCTGGAAGGGCACATTCGACGTTGCCGATCCGGGCAAAATCGCCGGCCTGTGGGTGCGCCTCGCCGAGGAAGGCCCCGACCCGCGCGCCTCGATCTGCTCGGGCGACCTGATCCTCGCCAGCGGCGGGTACTGGAAGGACCTGGGCTTCTGCCCGACGCTGCTCAACGCAGAGATCACCTTCAACGGCAAGGCCGTCAAGCTCTCCAACAGCGGCGTGCTCGTCTTCTGGGCGCCGCTCGAGGGCGAAATCAAGAAGGGCGCAAACACGGTCGAGGTTCGCGGCCATGTGTACACCTATTGGGGCTCCAAGCCCGCAAAGGCTCTTGACGCGCGAGTGGTGTCAGCCGCCGCCCAGCCGACAAAAATCATCAACGGCCCCGTCCTGGGCGACTTCGGCGACGGGTATTTCACCCTGTGTTTCCGCACGCAATTGCCGGCCGAGGCGACGGTCGAGGCTGCGCCCGATGGCGGCAAGGCCGTGACGGCGGCCTCGAGCGGAAAGATCTGGCACCGCATCCGCGTGGAGGTGCCCAAGGGCACGAAGAAGGTCGCCTACACCGTCACAGCCAAGGTGGGCGAGCACCAGACCCAAAGCGGCCCGTACACGATCGAGTTGCCCGGCTCGGAGTACACGTTCATCGCTTTCGGGAATGTCGGGGGCAATATCGTCGGCGTGACCAACTGGACAGCCAACGCCCGGCGCATCCTCAAAGCCAGGCCCGCGTTCATCGTCAACACCGGCAATCTGATGGAGCAGGGCTCCTGGACGTTCAACTGGGAGCCGCTGTACTTCGCCCCTGCCGGCGAGTTGATGGCCCGCGTGCCGACGCTGATCACGCCTTCGGGACGCGACTTTGCGGGCATGTCCAGGGAACTGTACTACACGCCTGCCGCCGACGGGCTGTCGCACAACTGGTCCAAGGCGATCGGGTCGGTGCGCTTTATCGGCATCGATCGGATGACCGACTGGGAAGTCGGCAACGGCAACGCCCAGTGGCTGGAGAAGGAACTGGCCGCGGCGAAGGAGAAATTCGTCGTCGTGCTGTGCGGCATCCCGGGGTACGCCTCGGGCAAGAACAGCCGCGGCATGGAGCGCGTCCTCAAGCCGACGCGCGACGTGATTCTCCCGCTGCTGGGCAAATACAAGGCCACGCTCATGCTGGCCAGTTGGGATCCGGACTACGAGCGCTGCGAGCCGACGCCGGACAAGGGCGTGACGCAGATCTGCACCGGATGCATCGGCAAGGTGTACGGCTTCAGCTTCAGCCGAGCGCAGAACTCCAATCCCTTCGGCCCCAAAAACAAACCCAACTGGGCCGGCTTCGTGGCGCCGCACTGTTGCGTCTTCGAGGTCAAAGGCGACACGATGGAAATGCGAGTGATCGGCCTGCCCGGCAACGCCGCCGGCGACGACATCAAGTCGTTCCCCGTCAACGACAAGAAAACCTTCAAGGCCAGAGAATAGGTATGGATCGCCACGAGTCCTATTTCTTCAGCACCTTGGCCAAAGCTTCGATCCGATCGGCATTTGGTTTCGAAAGGCCAAGAAGACAACTGAAAGACACGAAAACCGTATGGTGCCCCGGATAACGCAGCCAAGACCACGATCTTCTGCACTAAAATCGCGGCTCAAACCTGCTTTCCAGCGAGTTGACCGTCTCCCCTGATCCCTTCTGCCTTCCTCCATATCTCGGCCGCTCCTCTGGCCGGGATTCTCTCCCCGAGCTAGCGAGAGATCTTACCTTGAACATGCAGCTTGACAAGCATTTAGATTGATGCTTTGCTTACATAGGGTGGACAGCAAGAGCAAGTCCTCGGGTCCACTCTACGTGTATTATTGACTGCTTCTAGTCGCCTGCTGCGTAGTGACTATGCCAGCATGTTGCAGTAACTAATGATGAGTAAGGTAGCGGGATGAGTTTCGGGTGCAAATACTCGGCTGCGGCGTCGGCCTACGGATACTTCTTCCAGCTCTGCAGGGCTGCCGAACGCCTCTTGACGCACACAGACTGCCAGGCCGTCGCCCTAGAGACTCTTGACGACGTTGTTGAGTACAACTACGCAGGCATCGAAGCTGAACAGGACAAGGCTACGCTCGTTCATACAAATCCGCTAGTGGACTCAGGAAGCAACCTGTGGAAGACACTCAGAATTTGGGTTGAACTCGAAGAGACGCACGGGCAGGCACTCCATCAATATACCCTTGTGACCAACAGCACTGTGAGGCCCCAAGCCAGTAGCTTCATCGGGCGCCTGTTGGAACGCGACTCAACCGTCGCGACAGATCTCTTAGCCTACGAAGCTGCTGACGCTACGGTCCAAGAGATACTCCCATTTCTTTCCGAACATAGGGCGTCTCTGGAGAAAGTCCTCTCCAAGCTTGAAGTCTCATATGCTATTGAGGGTGACGTGAACAGCGTCGCCCGTTCGCTGCAGTGCATCGAGTCAATCAAGACGCAAGTGGCCGAATCAATCGTTGGATGGCTGTTTGCATTCTGTATGGATCATTGGCAGCGTCAGCAGTCCGTCGTAGTAGGTCGGGAGGTTTTTCTCACAGCTCTGGGGAAAATAGTTTATCGTGTCCGCTCTGAGCGATGGCGACTTCGTCCTGAAGTAGAGATTATCCTGCAGCCTGCGGATGTGGCAGGCAGCCGGAGCAAGAGATTTGTCGACCACCTCCTAAGCATCGAGCTAACTGATGACATGGTGTCCGATTCGATCCTGGACTTTCTACGTACTCAATCAGAGAAGACTCGGCTTCTCGATCAGGCTGAGGTTTTGCCCACCGACTTCGAGCAGCTAGACAAAGACAGCAGGCGACACTGGACGATGAAGAAGCACGAGATCCTTGTCGAGCACCCCGACTTCGAGGCAGTGCGGCAAGGCAAGTTAATCTGGACGCGTACCATGGCTTGTCCACAGCTTCATCTTTGTGGCGTGACCATAGGGAGTGGCTACTTTTCTTCTGGAACATTGCACTATCTTGCTGAGCAGGATCAGGTTTATTGGCATCCGCACTTCTCAGGAGATCTTCCTGTGGAGAAGGTATGACTCGCGAGATTGCAGATAACCTGCTGAATCCTGCATTGGGAGCAGTTCTCCTCGCCGCGTTTGGGCATAAATGGCAGGAACATGCACATGATGCGAATATTGACCCATGGAAGGTATTTCTTGTGCTGCCCATGGCTCTTCACCAGCCTACCGTGAACCAGATAGCGACAATGCGTTTCCAGACCGGCCTTGAGCCTGCATTGTCTAGTTGCCCTTCTATCCGCTCGGGGCTACAGGATAGAGTCTCGGCCTTCATGTCGCTTTCGATGCGATCAATACTATTCGCTGACTCTTGTGGTTGGCTGTCTTGCGGGCGCGACTGCCGGCTGCATGTTGATATCGCCGCGCACGCCGTGCGCGGTATGCACCTGCCCTCATCGATCAAACAGAGATTGAGGGCGTGTGAACGTCTCGCTGCATGGTTTCCGTTCTATTCAACACCTCAACTGTTTGCGCTGCTAGGAGTGCGGCTATGAAATGCTATATTGGGCAAATAATACTCTACCCAAAGGATCAACGTCATCGGCCGCGCGTCCTTCACCTTGAACCGACAGGCGTTAATGTTATCACAGGGACCAGTAAACGAGGCAAATCCGCTGTAGGGAAGATTATCGACTATTGCCTTGCCAGCAGTGTCTGCCAAATCCCTAAAGGAGTGATTCGTACTACGGTGGCATGGTATGGGATTGGTCTGCAACTGGCAGGCAGGTATGTCTTCATCGCGCGGAGAGAGCCCGGTGATCAGGTGGCTTCGCGTGACTTCTGTGTCTTGACCTCAGAAGGGGCTTGCAGCCCTCTGCCACAGTCCCTTGAGCGCACCAAGTCTTTCGAGGACGTTAAGGAGCTTCTGAATGCCGAAGCTGGCCTAGCCGCTATCCCCCTGGAGGCCTTCAAGAGAGCGCAAGAATCCTTCGGCGGCGCGCCAGGGTTTCGTGATTTGATTGCCTTCAACTTTCTTCCACAGCACATTGTTGCGAATCCTCAGACGCTGTTCTATCGTACAGATGATTACGTTTACTTTGAACGGCTGAAGAAGATTCTTCCCTTGGCTGTGGGCGCCGTAACGCAAGAAGGGCTTCTGGCAGAGCTCCATTACGGCGAGCTAATGAGAGAAATCAGAGACTTAGGCGAGCAGATCAAGGCACGACGGGAGGCCGTCGATACGTGGCAAGAGGAAGGCAAGACACTATATGAAAGAGCACTGGAAGCCGGTCTTATCCCCGACAACTTGGCGGTTGATGATGCCGATGAAGATATATCCTACACATCGATCCTCAGCACTGCCAAGCAGCTATACGATGAGCATAAGAGGCCATCGCCTGTCGGAATGGCTGAGCGGTTTGCCAAGCACCTTGTGCATGTGCGTCAAGGGCTAGAGCGACTTGAGCAACGACGTCAGTCGCTGAAACGCAAATTGGTACGCTGCACTCATTGGCAGGAGACAACGAAGGATTACCGCCAGAGCTTGGAGGTGCAGTTGGAAAGACTCTCCGTTGCCGATCAACTTCGACAACTTGCCAGAGGCACAACGTGCCCGTTCTGCGGATCACTTACGGCTGTAGTCCAGGACGCGCTTAACAATATGGCTACGGAAGCAGAGGCCCTCCGATCGCGAGTGGGAGATTCCGACGAGGTACAGACGGGTAGACTCTTGGCCCTCACGAAGGATGTACACGATGAGTTGCACAACGTGGAGTCGAGAATCTGGAAGCTAACCCAACATCTGAGTCAACTGGAAAGTCGGCAAAGCGAGGTAAAGATGTTCCAGGACGCGGAGAGAGTCGCGGCACGGCTGATAGGACAGATAGAGCAACTGCTTGCCACTGTCGATGTGGGCGGCGCAGCTACTTCCTTGGAAGGCAGAAAGACTGCACTCGAAACACAGGCGAAGGACATACGGGAGAAGTATGGTATTGGCAGGCGTACCAGTCGCACTAAAGATGTTCTTGCTCGCTTGTCGGCCAGTATCTCCGGCTTTGCATCGCAGCTTGGCTTGGAGTGGTCGGAAGAGAATCCAACAATTGATCTAAACCGTCTTACACTAGTCTTCTCGTCTTCTGGTGAGGGGGCATCAAGAACACTGCTGTCGGAACTTGGCAGCGGTGAGAACTGGATGGGATACCACCTAGCGACATTCCTGGCACTCCATAAGGCCTTTGGGGCGAAGGCCAGCATGTCGCATGTTCCATCCTTCTTGATTATTGACCAGCCGACTCAAGTGTATTTTCCAACGCAAGCTGATGCTTACGATAATCGCCAAGCACTTAAACTTGATAATGACGTTCAGAAGGCTAAGGCGATATTTCGGGTGTTGGCGGACAGCATCGCGTGCATGGATGTGCCGCTTCAGATCATTGTGACGGAGCACGCCGACAAGGACACCTGGGGTGAGTACGCAGTGCATGAGGTAGCGAACTGGCGAGAGGGGAAAGACGATCCCGCACTGATACCGTCGAGTTGGATGTCGGAAGGCGTCTCTATATGAGCCGCAGGTTTGCTGCCAGCGGTGTCCTGCTGTGAGGGGGCTAAAGGGTCAGGGGGCTAAAGGGACAGAAACCTTCTGATTCTGGCCAAGACCAAAGAGCACGGGGGAGTCCTTCGAGAGGCTCAGGGTGTAATGCCCATGCCGCGCGGGCGAGATGTCCGCAACACCCGAGAGCATGGGCGAGACGCCGTGCGACTCATGGGCAGGATGCCCATGCTACGGGGCCAGGATGTCTTTCAGGCGCGACTCGGGGGTGACTTTGAGGTTCTCGATCTTGCCGGCGCGGACTTTGGCCTCGATGGTCGTGTTGTACGGCGCGTGGAGCTTGAAGTCGGCGTCCCAGCCCGCCGGCCAGGCCGGCAGCAGGTGAATCTTCCGCCTGTCGGTCTGCATGAGCATGTGCTGCAGGGCGGTCATCGCCGTGCCGCCGTTGTCCATGTCCGGCCGCCAGTCGTTGCCGGCGTGCCAGAAAGCCGGGAAGCGCTGCGGCTGGGTGCTGGTCGAGAAGTGGGCCACGACGCTCTTTCGTGCGGCGGCGGCCTCGCCCGCGGCGGCAGCATGCACGGCGTCCTGGCTCCAGCAGCCGTCCTTGCGGAAGCGGCGGGCGTTAAAGCTGTCGCGCGCCAGTTCGATCTGCGGGAGGCCTGCGCCGTAGAGGCGGTAGGGGAAGAGGGCGTAAAGCTCGGCGTTTTCGGTGTTGCCCGATCTGCCGAACGTCTCGGCCGGGGCCAGGAGCCGCTTGTTGCGCCGCGTGAGCGTCGGCACGGCGGGCAGGTCGGCGAGCATCTTCGTCCACACCTGGCGCTGGGCGGGCGTGGTGAGCTTCTCCGGCAGGGCCAGCAGGCGCGGCAGGACGTATCGCAGGCCGGCGATTTCCGGCAGGGGGTTGACGGCGTCCTGCCAGGTCTCCAGCGACTGGGCGGGGTGGAAGCGGATCTTGCCGTCGGCCCCGCGTTTCCAGTGGCGGTCGAAGAACAGCATGATGCTCTCGGCCATCGGCACAAGGGTCTTGCTCGCGAAGGCGTCATCCTGCGTGTGGTCGTAGCGGTCGAGCATCATCGCGACCAGCTCGATGCCGCCCTGCCAGTAGTAGCGGATGTACGCGCTCGAGGGCTCTTTGCCGGGGTTCGTCAGGCCGAAGTCGCAGAGGTTCGGCGTACACCAGAAATACATCGTCTCGGGGAAGAACGCCCCCTCGTGGTCGTAGTACAGCCGCGTGCGGTCTTTCGCCAGCGGCAGGGCCTGGAGATACATGTCGAAAAACGGCTGCATCATCTCGTAGTCGCCGCAGGCGGGCATCGGCCAGACGAGCCACCGGTTGTTCTGGAACCAGTAGTTGCTGCCCCAGCGGCGGAAGTCGGGCTCGATGCCAGGGCCGTCGACGGTGAAGGTGGCGCCGTTGAACTTGGGCGGCAGAGGGCCGCGGCTGCAGCAGGCCAGCATGTATCGCTGCAGCGCATAGCCGCGCGTGACGATCTGAGCCTCGCTGATCTTGTCCGGCTGCCCCGCCTGCGCGTCGCGCACGACGATCCAGCTTCGCTGCCAGAAGTCCTTCCACCACTGCTGGTGCGCCTGGCGCGACTTGGCGACGTCGAGTGCGGCGATTCTTCCGCTGAGCGTCTTGATCTGGTCGAGCCAGGCTTCGGGAGTCGTCGTCTGGGCGGTCAGCACGGCGATCGAGATCACGCGCCGCGTCTGCGGGGCTGCGGACGTGAGGACCAGCGCCTGGCCGGCCGTCATGCCCGACCCCCACATGGCCGCGCCGAAAGTGCGGTTGAGCAGCGGATCGGCGTGCGTCGCGGCGAGTTTCTCCAGGTGCTGTAGCCTCAGGACCAGCGGATAGATGCTCCGCGTGTTGCGGTGGTACCAGACGATCTGCCCGCTGCCCGGCGCCGCCGGCACGACGATGTCGGCCAGGTCGACCAGCGTCTTGTCGGCCTGCGTCAGACCCTGCTCCGAATGCTCGCCGGGGTTGACGGTGTAGGGCTTCTCCTGCGTGCGCCACAACTCGACGCTCGCCGTGCAGCCTCGCGCGGCCGCGCCTTCGCACTCGACGCGGATCACCGGATTATGGGCGTCGACCCACACGCGAAGGGTCGTCGCCTGGGCGTCCTGACCGGCCGTCACGATCATCTGCCCATCCTGCAGCGCCAGCCGCTGCGAGAACGGCTGCACCGGCAGAGGCGGCGAGAACTTGACCCGCACGCGGCCGATCTTGAGCAGCCGCCCGTTCTCCGAAAACGAGTCGGTCTTGCCGATCAGCATCCCCAGCTCGCCCGAGGGCTCGACCCAGGCGTTGACGGAAATGTCCCCGTTGCCCAGGGGCATCGACCCAAGCTGATCGGCACTGGGCGAATCCCAGACGACATCGCAGCCGTCGCCGGCAGGTCCCGCCGCACCGAGCGAGACACTCGCCGCCCAAGTGAATATCAGAAGGGCAATGTTCAATCCTGTCCGCCATGCTATGTTCTTGGTCATGGTGAGATCCACGCGTGCAAATATTTGATATTATTGATCTTACAGACAAATAGCGGCCAATATCAACATAAGTCATTACTCTGCAAGATGTTAAATAGCGTAATCCGGTAAAGTTCCTCCCGCCGCCTTGCACTTCCCGCGAAGTAGCTGTGAAAAGTACAACAAAGTGCAAGGAAGAGCAAGTCAGCAGGAAAGACGCCAAGCCGCACGCGGGTACCCATGATCTCGTTGCAACGCCGGTGGTGACTCGTCAGGAGCAACAGCGCGCTTGCCTGGGGCGTTCATGTGAGTGTATCCTCACCCCATGTTCAGCTTTCAGGTAGATAAGACTGACGGCCGCGCGCGGGCGGGCGTGCTGGCTACGGATCATGGGCAGGTGTCCACGCCGGTGTTCATGGCGGTCGGGACGGCGGGCACGGTCAAGGGCGTCACGCCGGGGCAGCTTCGCGCGTGCGGGGTGCAGATGGTGCTGGGCAACACGTACCACTTGCTGCTGCGGCCGGGGCCCGATACCGTGGCGGCGCTGGGGGGGCTTCATACGATGATGGCCTGGGACGGGCCGATCCTTACCGACAGCGGGGGGTACCAGGTCTTCTCGCTGGCGCACCTGCGCAAGATCGACGACCAGTGCGTGACCTTTCGTTCTCACATCGACGGCTCGGAGGTCATGCTCACGCCGCGGCGGGCCATCGAGGTGCAGCAGGCCCTGGGCGCCGACATCATCATGCAGCTCGACGAGTGCGCCCCCGGCGAAGCCGCCCGCGAGCAGGTGACCGAGGCCGTCCGCCGCAGCGCCCTGTGGGCCCAGTTGTGCAAAGAGGCCTGGCTGGGTGGCATGGCGACACGCGAAGCGGGTCGCCATGGGGACGCCGCTGGAGGCGGAAGCGTGTGCAGCCAAACGCGCGGGGCAAGCTCCGCCGCTAAAACGGGGGGGCAGGCGTTGTTCGGCATTCAGCAGGGCGGGGTGCATCTGGACCTGCGGGCCGAGTCGGCCGCTCGCCTGGTCGAGCTGGACCTGCCCGGCTACGCCATCGGCGGGCTCAGCGTGGGCGAGGGTCACGAGCCGATGGTGGCTGTGCTGGAGGCGATCCACGAGCAGTTCCCCGCCGACCGCCCGCGGTACCTGATGGGCGTGGGCGAACCACGCGACATCCTGGCGGCGGTGCTGCGCGGGGTGGACATGTTCGACTGCGTCTTGCCCACCCGCAACGCCCGAAACGCCCAGGCCTTCACCTGGGGCGGCCGCATGCGGCTGCGGAACGCCCGCTACGCCAACGACCGCTCGCCCCTCGACGCCGCCTGCGACTGCTACACCTGCGCCAACTTCAGCCGCGGGACGATCCGCCACCTGTTCATGGCCGGCGAGATGCTCGGGCCGACGCTGATGACGATTCACAACCTGCACTTTTTTTCGCAGTTCATGGCCGCCATCCGCGGCGCGATCGTCGAAGGGAACCTGGAACTGCGTGCGCGGCAGTGGCTGGCGGCGATGGAGGCGGGCAATGAGAGTTCGAAGTTCGAAGGTCGAAGTTCGAAGTGAGAAGCGGCGAGCCAGAGTCGGTGCCCGTATCGCTTCGAACTTCGAACTGTTCTTATGCCCGGTTCTCTGGTACACTTCCTCGAAGGTCGAAGATCGACCGCGATAGAAAGGGACTACGAAATGCGGATGACGGTTGCGGCACTTGCAATTGGACTACTGATGACAGCCTTGGCCGGAGCGGTTCACGCCCAGCAGCCGGCTGACAATCTGGGCAATGGCCAACCGGCCACGGCCCCTCAGACTCCTCAGCTTCAGCCGGCGCCGGCCGGACAAACCAACGGCGCGACGCAGCCGGCGACTGGAACGCCGGAGTCGCCGGCGCAGGGCGATAAGGGTTCAGGCCCATTCATCTGGGTGATGCTCGGCGCGGTGGTGCTGATGTGGTTGTTCATGGGGCGCAACAAGAAGAAGCAGGCGGCCAAGAAGCAGGAGATGCTGTCGAACCTCAAGAAGGGCGACCGCGTGACCAGCATCGGCGGGATCATCGGCAGCGTCGTCGAGGTGCGCGAAGACGAAGTCGTGCTCAAGATCGACGACAACAGCCGCCTGCACCTGGCACGCTGGGCCATCCGCGGCGTTGGGGATGAGTCCAAGCAGGAAGACCCCCAGGCGAAACGTTAAGCCGCTTCGGTTGTAGAAAAAACCGAGGACGAGGACGAGGACGAAGTGTCACTCTGCGTCAGTCCCGCGCCCGTTCATGGCGACCCGCTTCGCGTGTCGCCATGCCACCCGGCGCATCCAACCATCCAACCATCCATCCATCCATCCATCCATCCCGCCATTCCGCCATTCATTGTTGGCCGGTGGCTTGTTTTGCGCAGCGTCGGATGGTGGCTACCAGCACGTCGGAGGCGCCACTCTTGGTCAGGTATTCGGCCGCTCCGGCGTCGCGCATGGCTTGGGCCTGCTCGGCCTGGTCGAACATGGACAGGCCGATGATCTGGATGTGCGGCAGCTCGGCGTGGAGGACTCGCGTGGCTTCGATGCCGTTCATGCCCGGCATGGAGATGTCCATCAGCACCACGTCCGGGCGGAGTTGGCGGACGATCTCGATAGCGGCATGACCGTCGGAAGCCTCGCCGACAATCTCCAGATCGGGCTCTTCTTTGAGCAGCAGGACAAGACCCTGGCGCAGCACGATATGGTCATCGACCAGGACAACGCGGATCTTGTCCTGAGCGTCCTGGCAGGGATGGGGGATGGTGGCTGAGCCCTGCCCCGCCCGCTCCGGTGGCAGTTGGCTTTGGGGCTCGATCGCCGTCGCGGCTTCAAGCGTGATGCGGCAGCCCCGCCCGGGGGCGCTGTCGATCTCCATCCTGCCGCCCAGAAGCCCCAGGCGCTCGGAGATGCTGAAGAGGCCAAAGCCCGCCGGCGCCGCACCGACGGGAAGCGAGCCGGGTTCGAACCCGGCCCCTTCATCGGAGACGACGATCTGCACAAAGCCCTGCATCCGCGACACCCGCACGGTTGCCGATTTGACGGCGGCATGCTTGGCGACGTTGAACAGGAGCTCGCGCGTGGCCTGAAAGAGCAGGACCTTGATGTCCTCTTCCATCTCCGGCGCCGCCCCCTGAACGTCCAGTTCCACCGTCAACGCGTGCTTCTCCTGCATCCACCGCGCCAGCCACTCCATCGCCGCGATAAGCCCGCCCTGGTGAAGGATGGGCGGGCTCAGTTCGGCAGTGAGCGAGCGCGAGGTCTCGATGGAATCGTTCAGCAGCTCGTTGACGTTGGAAGCCGTCGCGCGCGTGACGGGGTCCAGCGACCGCTCCAGCACGGCCAGGCGGAATTTCGCCCCGGCCAGCAACTGCTGGAGGCCGTCGTGGAGCACCTGGGCGAGGCGTCCGCGTTCGCGCTGCTCGGTCAGAGCCAGCTCAGACGCCAGGCGAGCCAACTGCTGGGAACGGAGGTGCAGTTCGCGCGTGCGTTCCTGCACCCGCCGCTCGAGCTCTTCCTTGGATTGGCGCAGGACGCCTTCGGCCTGCTTCTGCGACGTGATGTTGAGGTGCGTGATGACCGCTCCGGTTTTGCCCGCGGCGCCCAGCGGCACCACGGTCATCATGAACCATCGCTGCTGGCTGGGACTGTGGCAGGGATACTCCAGCGTGAACTGCTCCTGGCGTCCGTTGAGGACTGCTTCGATACCGGCCAGGGCTTTGGCGGCGTCGCCGGCCTCGGGCGAGGTCGTGTCGATGGCGCGGCGGCAGACGGCGCAGTAATTGGCGCCCACCGCCACGGCGGGGGAGTTGGAGGCGTCGTTGGCGTCGGCGAATTCCATCCAGGCCTGGTTGACTGCGATGATATCGCCGCGGGTGTCGATCACGGCGATATGCGCGGGCAGGGCCTGCAGGGTCTGGCGATTGAGCTCCTCGGCCTTGCGTATTTCTTCCTGGGCGTTCCTGGCCTGGGTGATGTCTTCGGTGAACATGACGATGCCGCCGACGGCGCCGCAGCTTAGATGCCAGGGATGGATCTCCCATCGAATCCATTGCACGCTGCCGTCGGTGCGTGGAAAGGGGTCTTCCTCGGCCCGCTCCACCGCGCCCTGGAGGCAGCGCTGGTGGATCTGCTTCCATCGCTGGGGTATCTCGGGCAGGACCTCGTAGTGGCTGCGCCCGTGCAGGTCCTGCCCGGCCAAGCCGTAGTCCGCCACCCAGCGCTGGCTGGCGGCGACGTATCGCATCTGCGTGTCGAACATGGCGATGGCCGCCGGGGCGTGCTGGACGAACAGGCGCAGTTGCTCCTCGCGCTGCCGCAGCAGCGACTGGGTCTCGATGCGGTGCATCGCGTCGGCGACCAGATTCGCCACCGACTCCATCACGCCGATCTCTTCAACGCTGAAGCGGGGGCGCCGCGCGGTTCCAAACGACAGCGTGCCGATGAGCGTGTCGTGGACCAGCAGCGGGTGGCAACAGTACGCCTCGATGCCATAGGACCTCACCAGGTCCGTCCGCGGGTCGGCGCCGGCGGCGATGTTTTCGGCGATGACCCGCTGCCGGTCGCGCGCGACGCAACCGCAGACGGCCACGCCGTAGTCCAGCCACTCGATCCGACGCGCCTCATCGGCGTCGATCCCCGCGCAAGTGTTGAGGTGCAGCCGCCCGCTCTCCTCGTCGGCCAGGAAGTTGAAGAACACCTGGCAATCCAGAAAGTCCATCACCTGCAGGCAGAGATCATCGAGCAGTCCGCGGGGGTCGTCGCTTTGGAGGAGCCTGGCGGCCGTCTGCGACAGCAGCGCGTTTCGCTGGTCGTTCCATCGCAGGGTTTCCTCGGTTCGTTTGCGTTCGGTGATGTCGACGGTGATGGCGACGCCGCCGGTGACGGCGCCATGTTGATCATGAACCGGCGCGGCAGACACCAGCGCAAACCACCGTTTGCCGCTGGGCAGCACCACTTCCAGTTCAACAGGCTCGATCTCGCGGTTCTCGGCGACGGCCCGCTGCAGGGGCAGGTCTGGCCCGGCCACCGGTTCGCCGTCGTGATAGTATCGGATCTGCCGCCCCGGCGCCACGGTGTCGCTCGCCGAGGCGGAAAGGTTATCCTGGGACTGAACCTCGAACTGCGCCTGCGCGGCGGCATTGCCGACGACGTGTTTGCAGTCAGGGTCCAGGGAAAAGTTGACCCCGACCGGCAGGGCCTTGAGGACGGCTTCGAGCCGCTGGTGAGCGTCGAAGGCCTCCTGCAGGAGCTGTTGAGCGTTTTGCTGTTCTTGGGGCTTTTGTTCTTCTGGACGCATGAACTAATTATCAGCGGCAAATTGTAAGCGTGATAAATATTTATTCAGAAAGTTTTTGACAGGGCCTTGGGGATTCGTATACTAAACGATCTACCCCACAACCAATAGTAGCGGTTGTACCTATATCCGGCGGTGACCACGGGGCACGGAGTTTCCGTGCGCCCGCGTTGTTGTTGTCGGTTCTGTCGAGGCTGCTGTTGGGTGGTGCTGCTGATGATCGCTGCTGTAGCTCAGTGGTAGAGCGCGTCCTTGGTAAGGACGAGGTCATGGGTTCGACCCCCATCAGCAGCTTTGATGACGGTCCGACCTGACCGTCGCAGACAACGTAATGACAACATGGCCTGCGGATGAGGCCGACCAGGATCAGGCGCTCCTGCCATGGGGCCTGCCCGGTGAATGAATAAGGTAAGCAGCGACCGATCCGCCGGTCGCCCAAGAAACGTTTTGAACACGACTCCAGTATAGTCAGGTTCATCAGGCACAGAGGAGCAAAACGCAATGGCCAAGGAAATCTTCGAGCGTAACAAACCGCATGTCAACGTAGGAACGATCGGCCACGTCGACCACGGTAAAACCACCCTGACCGCCTCGATCACGGCCGTCCTGGAAGCCGAAGGTCTGGCCAAGTACAAGGCCTATGACGATATCGCCAAGGCCTCGGAATCGCAGGGTCGCCGCGACCCGACGAAAATTCTGACCATCGCCACCGCCCACGTGGAATATCAGTCGGCCATTCGCCACTACGCCCACGTGGACTGCCCCGGTCACGCCGACTACGTCAAGAACATGATCACCGGCGCCGCCCAGATGGACGGGGCGATCCTGGTCGTGTCGGCCGCCGACGGTCCGATGCCCCAGACCAAGGAACACGTCCTGCTGGCCCGCCAGGTGAACGTGCCCAAGATCGTGGTCTTCCTGAACAAGGCCGACCTGGTCGACGACCCGGAGCTGCTGGACCTGGTCGAGTTGGAAGTGCGCGAACTGCTGAGCAAGTACAACTTCGACGGCGACAACGCGGCCGTGATCCGCGGCAGCGCCACCGAAGCCCTCAAGGACCCCAAGGGCGCCGGCGCGCAGCCGATTCGCGATCTGGTCAAGGCCCTGGACGAGCAGATTCCCCTGCCCGTTCGTGAGGTCGACAAGCCCTTCTTGATGCCCATCGAAGACGTCTTCAGCATCAAGGGGCGCGGCACGGTCGGCACCGGGCGCATCGAGCGCGGCGTCATCAAGATCGGCGACGAAATCGAGATCGTCGGACTGGGCGAGACGCGCAAGAGCGTCGTGACCGGCGTGGAAATGTTCAACAAGACCATGGACAACGGTCAGGCCGGCGACAACGTCGGCTGCCTGCTCCGCGGCGTTGAAAAAGAAGACTTGCAGCGCGGGCAGGTTCTGGCCAAGCCCGGCAGCATCACCCCGCACACGAAGTTCGAAGGCGAAGTGTACGTGCTGACGAAAGAGGAAGGCGGCCGCCATGGCCCGTTCTTTAACGGTTACCGTCCGCAGTTCTACTTCCGCACCACCGACGTGACGGGCACGATCCAACTGCTGGGCGGCGCCGAGATGTGCATGCCCGGCGACAACATCACCATGAACGTCGAGCTGCTCAACACGAGCATCGCGATGGAAGAAGGCCTGCGCTTCGCCATCCGCGAGGGCGGACGCACCGTCGGCGCCGGCGTGGTGACGAAGATTCTGGAGTAACTCATGGCCAAATCCAAGGCCCGAGAATATGTGTGGCTTCAGTGCAACGACTGCGGCGCGTTGAACTACCGTACGGAAGTCAATGTGCAAGGCGGCTCGCCCAAGTTGGTGCTGAAGAGGTATTGTCCGGTAAGCAGGACGCACACCGAACATAAGATCAAGAGGAAATAGCAAAAACCAGATCCTCGATCCTAGGTCCCAGATCCTAGGATCGAGGATCTAGGATCTAGGATCTTCTTCTGAAGATACGGCAGTAGCTCAATCGGTAGAGCAGCGGTCTCCAAAACCGCAGGTTCGGGGTTCAAGTCCTCGCTGCCGTGGTGGTGAGACCGACGGTGCAGGACGACTTACTGAGGTAGACCAGCGTGGCGTTCGAAATCTACAAGCCCGGTCAGGGCAAGTATACGAGAGTCGTGACGTTCGTGGCGGTGATGTGCCTGGGCATCATCGGGGCCTACCAGCTCAGCAACACGCTGTCGGGTCTGCCGGACAAGATCGCCGGGATCTCCATGAAGATCTATCTCCAGTACGGGATTCCGACGGTGCTGGTGGCGCTGCTGGGACTGTTGATGTTCCACATCGTCAACCGCGTCCGGTCGGCGGACTTTCTGATCGCTACCGAAGGCGAGATGAAGAAGGTCGCCTGGTCGTCTCGCAAAGAGATCGTCGGCTCGACGAAGGTGGTCATCGTGACTTCCTTCATTATCGCAGCGCTGCTGTTCGGGGTGGACTGGCTGTTCGTCGTCCTGTTCCAGAAGATCGGCCTGCTTCAGATGTAGTGGGACCGGGCAACCAAGGGAATGTCTCTATGGCCAAGCAATGGTACGTGTTGCGGGTGGCGTCCAATAAAGAGGAATCCGTCCGCGATGCCCTGGAACGTAAAGTCAAGATCGAGGGCCTCGATGACCGCATCGGGCGCATCCTGGTCCCGACGGAACGGCGCCCCAGCCCGCGCGGACGCGCCGGCGAAAAGAAATACGTCGAACGCAAGATGTACCCCGGGTACGTCTTCGTCGAGATGGAACTGGGCGAGGATGGACGAATCGGCGAAGAGGCCTGGTTCCTCATCCGCGAAACCTCCGGCGTGGGCGACTTCATAGGCGAGGCCGGAAGGCCCACCCCCATGAAGGGCGCCGACGTCGACAAGATGCTCATGCAGGTGCAGCAGGCCCAGGAAGGCGCGCCGGTTACCGTTGAGTTCGCCAAGGGCGACGCGGTCAAGATCAAGGAAGGCGCGTTCGAAAACTTCGAAGGCTCCGTCGACGAAGTGCTCGCCGACAAGGGCCTGGTGCGCGTGATCGTGACGATCTTCGGCCGACCCACCCCGGTCGAGCTGGAATACTGGCAGGTGGAAAAAACCTAACAACGGAATTATGGAAGAACGGGAATCAGGCCTCGGGGCCAAACCCCAGTATTCCAGCTTCCGGGTTTCGGCGTAACTTGGAAAAGATGAGGTTGAGATGGCAAAAGTAATCGTAGCGAAGATCAAGCTCCAGGCCGCAGGCGGCCAGGCGACTCCGGCCCCGCCGATCGGTCCGGCGCTGGGTCAGCATAACGTCAACATCGGGCAGTTCGTCCAGCAGTTCAATGCCCAGACCAAGGAACTCAACGGCATGCCCGTGCCCGTCGAGATCACGGTCTACAAAGACAAGAGCTTTACGTTCATCGTCAAGAGCCCTCCGGCCGCGGCGCTGTTGAAAGAAGCAGCCCAGATCGCCTCGGGCTCGGGCGTTCCGAATAAAGAAAAAGTCGGTTCTGTCACGCGGGACCAGGTGCGAGCCATCGCCCAGCGCAAGATGGCCGACCTCAACGCCCGCAACATCGACCGGGCCGCCCGGATCATCGAAGGCACCGCCCGCAGCATGGGCGTGACGGTGAAAGACTAGAAACGATCCTAGATCCTAGATCCTAGGTCCTAGGGCGGGAATCCCGAGGATCGAGGACCTGTTGTTGCCGCTTCGTGGCGGCCGGCCGTACCACGGGCCAAGAGCAGTGGGAGCCAATAGACCCGCCTGCGGGTCTGGCGACAAAGGGAATCGACATGCGGTCTCACAGCAAGCGGTTCAAGAAAAGCCTCGAGGCGGCGCCCAAGACGGCGTTGCCTGTGGCTTCGGCGGTCACGGCGCTCAAGGCGCTGCCGCCGACAAAGTTCGACGCCACCGTCGAACTGGTCATGCATCTGGGGATCGACCCCACGCAGGCCGACCAGGCCATGCGCGGGGCAATCTCGCTGCCTAACGGTATCGGCGCCTCGCGAAAGGTCATCGCCTTCTGCGACGGGGCAGACGCTGAAAAGGCCTTGGCCGCCGGGGCGATCGAGGCCGGCTCCGCCGAGCTGATCGCCAAAGTCCTGGGCGGCTGGATGGACTTCGACGTCGCCGTGGCCACCAAGGGCATGATGAAAGACGTTTCCAAACTCGGACGCGTCCTGGGCCCCCAGGGCAAGATGCCCTCGCCCAAGGCCGGAACCGTCGTCGACGACATCACCAAGGCGGTGACGGAGTATGCTGCCGGAAAGGTCGAGTATCGCAACGACGACGGCGGCAACCTCCACGTGCCGGTGGGCAAGGTGAGCTTCGACGAAAAGAAACTCGTCGAGAACATCGAGTTCTTCATCGACCACGTGCGGCGCACCAAGCCCTCGACGACCAAGGGCACGTACATCAAGAAAGCATGCCTGACGGCCACCATGAGCCCGTCGGTGCGGCTGGAAGTTTAGGTGATCCATGAGCAAACCCGTAAAAGAACTCGTTCGCCAGGAGTTGATCAAGCGTCTGGAAGGCGTCTCGGGGTTGGCCGTCGTCGGGTTTACCGGCGTTGACGCCATCTCGACGAACCTTATTCGCGGCCGCCTCGACGCCAAGGGCATCCACCTGATGGTGGTCAAGAACGCCTTGGCCCGCCAGGCGTTCAAGGCGGTCGGTCTCGACGCCGCCGGCGACCTGCTCGACGGTCCCTGCGCGTTGGCCACCGGCGGCGACAGCGTCGTCGACGTGGTGAAGGAACTCCTTGACATTAATAAGGATCAGCCGAACCTGATCGTCAAGGCCGCCGTACTGGAAGGTGACGCCTTTGGTCCCGATCGGATTGAGGAACTGAGCAAGTATCCCAGCCGCGGCGAGGCCATTGGCACGGTTGTCTCCTGCCTGTTGGCACCGGGGGCCAAGCTGGCCGGCTGCCTCGTCGGACCCGGCGGCGCAATCGCGGGGATTCTCAAGACCATCGAAGAAAAGTCTCCCGCCCCCGAAGCGCCTGCTGAGCCCGCAGCGCCGGCGGCCGCTCCAGAGCCCGAGCCCGCCCCCGCCCCTGAAGCGGCAGCGCCCCAGGCCCCGGTCGAACCGACCGCATAGACAGACGATAACCCCCGGCTGCCGATTGGGCCCAAGCGGGCTTAAATGGGACTATGTGGTCCCGCCTATCAGGCCGGAAAACGTGACAGGAGTTTGAGCAATGGCAGAAGTAGCCCCCAACGTGAAAGAGCTTGCTGAGAAGATCGTCGCCTTGACCCTCAAGGAAGCCGTCGAACTGGCCGGATTCCTCAAGAGCGAATATAACATCGAGCCCGCCGCCGGCGGCGCCGTCATGATGACCGGACCCGCCACGGCAGGCCCTGCCGCCGAGGTCGAGGAAAAGACCGAGTTCGACGTCATCCTCACCGGCGCCGGCGACAAGAAGATCCAGGTCATCAAGGCCGTCCGCGCCCTGACCAACCTCGGTCTCAAAGAAGCCAAGGACCTCGTCGAAGGCGCCCCCAAGCCCGTCAAGGAAGGCGTCTCCAAGGAAGAGGCCGAGGCCGCCAAGAAGGCCCTGGAAGAGTCCGGCGGGACCGTCGAGATCAAGTAGTACAACACGGAATGATGGAATATTGGAAGAGTGGAAGAATGGGTTCCAGTCGTAGCCAGAGGCTGCGGCGCGACCTCATTCTTCCATCATTCCATCTTTCCATTCTTCCGGTTTCGGGTGGCGGATTGGCGTAGAGAAAAGCAGTCTCCTTCCAGCCGGCGGCGGCTGGACATGAGGTATGAAAATGCTGAGATTCAACAAAGTCAGAAATTTCTGCAGGGTGGGCGACGCGGCCCCGGTGCCGAACCTGAACGAAATCCAGGTCAAGAGCTATGCCCGGTTTCTTCAGGAAGACGTCGAGCCGACCAAGCGCAAGAACACCGGGCTCGAGGCCCTGCTGCGCGAGGTGTTCCCCATCGTCAGCTATGACGAGAACAGCCGCCTGGAATACCTCTACTACGAGCTGAACCCGCCGCGGTACACGCCGCAGGAATGCCGCGACCTGCGCCTGACTTTCGGGACGCCCTTCAAAGTCCACTGCCGCATGGTCCGCAAGGACTCCAAGGAAGTGGTCGAAGAGGGCATCTACATCGGTGAAATCCCCCGCATGCTCGGCGGCGGCGAGTTCATCATCAATGGCGCCGAACGCGTCATCGTCTCGCAGCTCCACCGCAGCCCGGGCGTCGACTTCACCGTCGAGACGCAGGAAACCGACCGCCCGCTGCATGGCGCCCGCATCATCCCCGAACGCGGAAGCTGGATCGAGCTGATCGTCACCAAGAAAGACTCGTTGACGATGCGCATCGACCAGTCCAGCAAGATCCCGGCTACCACATTCCTGCGGGCCATGGACGAACGCTACGGCACCGACTCGCAGATCATCCGCGAGTTCTACCCGACGCGCAACGTGCCTACCGATGAGCTTCGCCCTCAGATGTACCTCGTCGAGGCCTTCGTCGACGCCGACAGCGGCGAGGAGATCGTCCCCGCCGGCGGTCAGATCGGCGAAGCGCTGACCAAGATCGTCGCCAGCAGCGTCAAGAAGATCGAAGTCATCGACGCCGCGGTCGACCCGCTGGTCCTCAACACGCTGTCGGAAGACGCGGCCGATTCGCACGAGTCGGCGCTGCTGCGCATCTACGCCCGCCTGCGTCCGGGCAACCCGCCCCAGCTTGAAAAAGCCAAGACGCTGTTCAACGAAAAATTCTACGACGAGAACCGCTACCGCCTGGGCAAGGTCGGCCGCTTCCGCACGAACCGCAAGTTCCACCAGGACGTGCCCGAGAGCGACATGACGTTGCGTCCGGAAGACTTCCTCAACACCCTCAAGTACATGCTCAAGCTGCGCAGCGGCGCCGGCGGCGTCGACGACATCGACCATCTGGGCAACCGTCGCCTGCGCACCATCGACGAACTGGCCAGCGACGAGCTGCGCAAGGGCCTGCTCAAGCTGCGCCGCACCGTCCAGGAGCGCATGAGCCTCAAGGACCCGCAGGAACTGACCAAGATCGCCGAGCTGATTAACTCCAAGAGCGTCTCGTCGAGCGTGGACTTCTTCTTCGGCCGCGGCGAACTGTCGCAGGTCGTCGACCAGCAGAACCCGCTGGCCATGCTCACGCACGAGCGTCGCCTCTCGGCACTGGGACCGGGCGGCCTGAACCGCAAACGCGCGGGCTTCGAAGTGCGCGACGTGCATATTTCGCACTACGGCCGCATCTGCCCGATCGAAACTCCCGAAGGCAACAACATCGGTCTGATCAGTTCGCTGAGCATCTACGCCAACGTGGACGAGTACGGTTTCCTGACCACGCCGTACCGCAAGGTGTTGCGCGGGCGAGCGACCGGCGAAGTGGCCGATCTGCGGGCTGACGAAGAAATGGAAAGCGTTCTGGCCCCGCCGGACGCCCTGGAAGTCGATTCCAAGGGCGAGCGGGTTCGCCTGCCGGCCGAACACGTGCTGGCCAGGGAAAAGGGCGAAGTGGCCATGGTCAGCGGCGGCGACGTCGGATACGTCGATATCTCGCCCAAGCAGACCGTCGGCATCAGCGCGGCGCTGATCCCGTTCCTGGAGCACGACGACGCCAACCGCGCCCTGATGGGCTCGAACATGCAGCGACAAGCCGTTCCGCTGCTGCGGACCGAGCCGCCGGTGGTGGCCACGGGCATGGAAAGGCCCGTCGCCGAGAACAGCGGCATGGTCGTCCGAGCGCACAGCGCCGGGACGGTGACGTACCTCGACGCGACGCGCATCGTCATCGACAACACCGAAGAGTACGACCTGCGCAAGTTCGACAAGCTCAACGAACGCGCCTGCCTCAACCAGAAGCCCATCGTCGTCGAAGGGCAGAAGGTCAAGCGCGGGCAGATCCTGGCCGACGGCTCGGGCTGCAGCCACGGCGAATTGGCCTTGGGACGCAACGTCCTGGTGGCGTTCATGCCCTTCGACGGCTACAACTTCGAAGACGCCATCCTGATCTCGGAGCGCCTGGTCAAGCAGGACGTGTTCACGTCGGTCCACCTGGAGAACTACGACGTCGAGGTTCGCGAGACGAAGCTCGGCCGCGAAGAGTTCACCCGCGACATTCCCAACGTTTCCGAGCGAGCCCTGCGCAACCTCGACGAGTACGGCATTGTCCGCGTCGGGACGCGCGTCGGCCCCGGCGACATCCTGGTGGGCAAAGTGGCCCCTAAGAGCAAGAGCGAACTGTCGCCCGAGGAAAAGCTGCTGCACGCGATCTTCGGCCGCGCCGGCGAGGACGTCAAGAACGACTCGCTCGAACTGCCCGCCGGCGAAGAGGGCGTGGTCATCGAGACCAAGCGGTTCAGCCGCCGCACGCACCTGTCGGAAGATCGCAAGAAAGAGATCACTCGCCAGACCAAGGATTACAAAGAGGCGATGGAATCTCGCATGGCGAAGATCTTCCGCATGATGGCCGTCGAGATCAACGCCGTGGCGGGCAAGGAAATGATCGACCCGACCACCCGCCAGAAGGTCGGACAGTCTGAACGCGACGACGTCATCCTCGAGCAGATCGAGAACTTCAAGCCCAAGTGGATCAAGGCCGACAAGCCCGCCCAGCAGGCCGCGGCCGAGGAAGTCTACGGCAAGTTCTGGGCCCTGATCGGCGACGTGCGGGCCGAAATGGAACGCAAGCTCGACCACCTCAAGCGCGGCGATGAACTGCCCAGCGGCGTGCTGGAGATGGTCAAGGTCACCGTGGCCACCAAGCGTGCCCTGGGCGTCGGCGACAAGATGGCAGGTCGCCACGGAAACAAGGGCGTCATCGCCCGAATCCTGCCCGAAGAGGACATGCCGTTCCTGTCCGACGGCACGCCGGTTGACATCGTGCTCAACCCCCTGGGCGTGCCTGGACGTATGAACCTGGGCCAGATTCTCGAAACGCACCTGGGTTGGGCCGCGGCGATCCTGGGATTCCAGGCCGTCACCCCGGTCTTCGACGGCGCCAAGGAAGCGGAAATCATCCAGTGCGTCCGCGAGGCCAACGAGTACGTTCGCCAGCGGGCGCAGGACCTGGAAGTGGTCCGCAAGGCCGGCGACACCCGCGAACTGCTGGTGGAGATGCCCGAGGACTGCAAGACGCGCGTCTACGACGGGCGCACCGGCGAGGCCTTCGAGCAGAAGGTCACGGTCGGCTACATCTATATGAACAAGCTCCACCACCTGGTGGACGAGAAGATCCACGCCCGCGCGACGGGGCCGTACTCGCTGATCACGCAGCAGCCCCTGGGCGGCAAGGCCCGCACCGGCGGTCAGCGCTTCGGCGAGATGGAAGTGTGGGGTCTGGAGGCCTACGGCGCCAGCTATACCCTGCAGGAACTGCTGACCGTCAAGAGCGACGACGTGGAAGGGCGCACGAAGATCTACGAGTCGATGGTCAAGGGCACCAACACCCTCGAGGCCGGAACGCCCGTCAGCTTCGACGTGCTGTGCAACGAACTTCGCGGGCTGGGCCTCAACATCCAGCTCGAGAAGAAGCGCCTGATTTAGAACTGTGGAACTTACTCCTTACCGGGAGCATGAATAATGATGCAGGAAAGCGTTTACGATCGCATCAATGACTACGGTGCGGTGACGATCAAGCTGGCTTCGCCCAACGACATCCGAAGCTGGTCGTTCGGCGAAGTCAAGAAGCCCGAGACGATCAACTACCGCACGTACCGCCCGGAAAAAGACGGTCTGTTCTGCGAACGGATCTTCGGACCCGAGCGCGACTGGGAGTGCGCCTGCGGCAAGTACAAGGGCACCAAGCACAAGGGCATCATCTGCGACCGCTGCGGCGTGAAAGTCACCCACAGCCGCGTGCGCCGCAAACGCATGGGCCACATCAACCTGGCCGCGCCCATCGTGCATATCTGGTATTTCAAGGCCCTGCCCAGCCGCCTGGGCACGCTGCTGGCGATGAAGACGGCCGACCTGGAAAAGATCATCCTCTTCCAGGACTACGTCGTGATCGACCCGGGGCAGACGCCGCTGAAGTACAAGCAGCTTCTGACCGAGGACGAATATCGCAGCGCCGTCGAAACCTACGGCGACGCCTTCAAGGCCATCATGGGCGCCGACGCCATCAAGTTCCTGCTGGAGAAGCTGGACCTGGTCGTCGAGGCCGCCACCATCCGCGACGAACTGCAGAAGACCGCCTCCAAGCAGAAGACCAAGGACCTGTCCAAGCGTCTGAAGCTTATCGAGTCGATCCGCAACTCGGGCAACCGCCCCGAGTGGATCGTCATGGAAGTGATCCCCGTGATTCCGCCGGACCTGCGCCCGCTGGTCCTGCTCGAAAGCGGCAACTTCGCCACCAGCGATCTCAACGACCTGTACCGCCGCATCATCAACCGGAACAACCGCCTGAAAAAGCTGATGGACCTCAACGCCCCCGAGGTCATCATCCGCAACGAAAAGCGCATGCTGCAGCAGGCCGTCGACGCCCTGTTCGACAACAGCCGCTGCCGCCGCCCCGTGCAGGGCACGGCCAACCGCCCGCTCAAGAGCCTCACCGACATGATCAAGGGCAAGCAGGGACGCTTCCGCGAGAACCTGCTGGGCAAGCGCGTCGACTATTCCGCCCGCTCGGTCATCGTCGTCGGTCCCGAGCTCAAGCTCAACCAGTGCGGTCTGCCCAAGAAGATCGCCCTGGAACTGTTCCAGCCCTTTATCATCCGCAAGCTCAAGGACCGCGGGCTGGCCGACACCATTAAGAGCGCCAAGCGCATGCTCGAGCGGCGCGACCGCGAGATCTGGGACGTGCTGGAAGAAGTCATCTACCAGCACCCGGTCCTGCTCAACCGCGCCCCGACGCTGCACCGCATGGGCATCCAGGCCTTCGAGCCGGTGCTGGTGGAGGGCAACGCCCTGAAGATCCACCCGCTGGTCTGCAAAGGCTTCAACGCCGACTTCGACGGCGACCAGATGGCCGTCCACCTGCCCCTGTCCGTCGAGGCGCAGGCGGAAGCCCACTGCCTGATGTTGTCGACGAACAACATCTTCTCGCCCAGCAACGGCGCGCCCAACACCATGCCCATGCAGGACATCGTCCTGGGCTGCTACTACCTCACCAGCGACCAGGGCGCCACGTTTGTCAGCGATGCGGTCAAGAAGATCAAGTTCGGCAAGGCCGGCGATTATGCGATGTTTGCCAGCCCCTACGACGCGATCACCGCCTACGAACTTGGCCGCATCGGCATGCAGGCCAAGGTGGTCGTGCGGCTGGACCGCGACTGCGACGTGATCGACATCGATCGCCGCTACACGCCCGAGAACCGGCGCATCATCACCACGGCCGGGCGCTGCATCTTCAACGACATCCTTCCGCCGCAGATGGCGTTCTACAACTACGCCCTGGGTTCCAAGGGCGCCAACCGCGTCATCAGCGACTGCTACCAGGTGATGGGTCGCGCCGCGACGCTGCAGTTGCTCGACGACATGAAGGAACTGGGCTTCAAGTACTCCACGCTGGCAGGCCTGTCGTTCGGGATCACCGACGCGAAGGTGCCCGAGGAGAAGAAGAAAATCCTCGATGACGCGCAGGTCCGCGTCGATGCCATCGAGAAAGATTTCCACGCCGACGCCATCACCGAGGGCGAGCGCAACAACCAGATCGTCGACATCTGGATTCACGCCCGCGAGCAGGTCACCAAGAGTCTGCTGACGGCTTTGCAGACCGACAAGCGCAGCTACGACCCGAACTACCTCAACCCGATCTGGCTGATGTTCCACTCCAACGCCCGCGGCAACATCGACCAGATCCGCCAGCTCGCCGGCATGCGCGGCCTGATGTCCAAGCCGTCGGGCGAGATCATCGAGACGCCCATCAAAGCCAACTTCCGCGAAGGCCTGACGGTGCTGGAATATTTCTCCTCCACGCACGGCGCCCGCAAGGGTCTGGCCGACACGGCGCTGAAGACCGCCGACTCGGGCTACCTGACGCGCAAACTCGCCGACGTGGCTCAGAACGTGGTGATCACCGGTCACGACTGCGGCACCAAGCGCGGCGTGCCCAAGAGCGCCATCTACAAGGGCGAGCAGGTCGACGTGCCGCTTCGCGAAGTCATCGTCGGGCGCATCGCCCGAGAGAACATCGTCAACCCGATCACCGACACGACGATCGTCAAGGAAAACGAAGTCATCAGCGACGTCATGGCCCGCCAGATCGAAGAGCTGGGCATGGAGTCCATCCGCGTTCGCAGCCCGCTGATGTGCGATGCCTCGCTGGGACTTTGCGCCAAGTGCTACGGTCTTGACCTCTCGACGCAGGCGCTGGTCGAGGAAGGGATGGCCGTGGGCATCATCGCCGCCCAGTCGATCGGCGAGCCGGGCACGCAGTTGACCATGCGGACGTTCCACACCGGCGGCGTGGCCACCCGCGCGGTCGTGGCCTCGGACGTCGTCGCCACGGCAGGGGGCACGGTTCACTACCGCGAGCTCAACGCCGTCGAGGCCGGCAGCGGCAAAGATCGCCGCATCGTCGCCCTGAAGCGCAACGGCGAACTGGCCATCCTCGACGACAAGGACCGCGAGCTCGACAAGTACAAGGTGCCCTACGGCGCCACGATCCTGGTCAAGGACGGAGAGAAGGTCAAGATCGGCCAGCAACTGGTGGTCTGGGACCCGCACCGCACGCCGATCCTGGCCGAGGCCGCCGGCGCCGTCAAGTTCCAGGACGTCGAAGAAGGCGAGACCGTCCGCATCGAGAGCGAGAAGGCCGGAACCCGCCGCCTGATCGTCATCGAGCACAAAGGCGAGATGCACCCGCGAATCGTCATTGAGGACAAGGACGGCAAGGTGCTGGACTTCCACTACCTGCCCGCCAAGGCCCGCATTGAGGTCGAAGAAGGGCAGAACGTCAAGCCCGGCGAGCTGCTGGCCCGCCAGCCCCGAGAGGTCAGTGGAACCGAAGACATCACCGCCGGTCTGCCGCGCGTGACCGAAGTCTTCGAGGCGCGCCAACCGAAAGACCCTGCCGCCATGGCGGAAATCTCCGGACGCGTGGAACTGCGCACCGACAAGCGCCGCGGAAAGATGACCATCATCGTCCGCAGCGAGTCGGGCATGGAGCGCGAGCACCACGTCCCGCACGACCGGCACCTGCTGGTGCATACCGGCGACTACGTCGAGGCCGGCGACCCGCTGACTGAAGGCCCCCTGGTGCTTCACGACATCCTCGCCATCCGCGGCGAAGAAGCCCTGCAGCAGTACCTGCTGGGCGAAGTGCAAGCCGTCTACCGCACCAGCGGCGTGACCATCAACGACAAGCACGTTGAGGTCATCCTCGCCCAGATGCTCCGCAAGGTCATGGTCGAGACCGTCGGCGATAGTAATCTCCTTCCTGGAGACGTTGTTGACAAGTTCCAGTTTATCGGAGAGAATAAGCGGCTCGCCTCGTGCCTGAAGATTGTCGATGCCGGCGACACCAAGCTTGTCGTTGACACGACCGTCGTGCGGGAAGAGGTCGAGGTGGCCAACGCGGCTGCCAAGGAAAACGGCGGTCAACCGGCCAAGAGCAAGAAGTGCCGACCGGCCACCGCCAAGACGCTGCTGCTGGGTATTACCAAAGCGTCGCTGCAGAGCGAGAGTTTCCTCTCGGCGGCCAGCTTCCAGGAGAGCACCAAGGTGTTCACGGAAGCGTCGCTGGCCGGGCGTATCGACGAGCTTCGCGGGCTGAAGGAAAACGTGATCCTTGGGCACTTGATCCCGGCGGGCACGAGCTTCCGCCCGTACCTCGAGATGCGGATGAAGCGTGCGGTGGATATCTCCGAGCTCAGCGGTCGCGAGGAAGACACGGCCATGAGCCAGGACGAGATCGCCCGCGCCGTGCAGCAGGCGCTGACCGGGCAAGATTGAGAAAAGCAGTAACCAGTAACCAGTAAAGGCTGGGTGACATGGTGCCCCGGCAAGACTGATAACCGATTACTGATTACCGATTACGGATTACTGATTCCTGATTACGGAAAACCGTTTACGAGGTTTGATAGATGCCGACGATTAACCAGTTGGTGCGGAGGCCGCGGCGAAAGCAATCGGCCAAGAAGAAGAACCTGGCGCTGGAGCATTGCCCGCAGCGGCGCGGCGTGTGTCTGCTGGTCAAGACCGTCACGCCCAAGAAGCCCAACTCGGCGCTGCGGAAGGTGGCCCGCGTGCGGTTGTCTAACGGCAAGGAAGTGACGGCCTACATTCCCGGCGTCGATCATAACCTGCAGGAACACAGCATCGTGCTGGTTCGCGGCGGTCGTGTGCGCGACTTGCCTGGCGTCCGGTACCATATAGTTCGCGGTTCGCTGGACTCGCTGGGCGTGGAAGCCCGCCGCCAGAGTCGCAGCAAGTACGGCGCGAAGAGGCCCAAATAAGCCATGGCATACAAACGATTCACAGCGTCATCGAAGCAGTTGTCACCGGACCCCCGCTACGGCAGCAAGCTGGCCAGCAAGTTCATCAACTGCTTCATGCTGGACGGCAGGAAGTCCACCGCCCAGAGCATGTTCTACGGCGCCCTGGACATCATTGCCAAGAAGATCAAGGACGCCCCGCCGATCGAGGTGTTCGAGAAGGCCCTCGACAACGTCAAGCCGCGCATCGAGGTGCGGTCCAAACGCGTCGGCGGCGCCAACTACCAGGTGCCCATGCAGGTCAGCTCCAAGCGGCAATTGTCGCTGAGCATCCGATGGATGCGCGAAGCGGTGCGGTCCGGCAAAGGCCGCCCCACCTGCGTCCGCCTTGCGGACGAGCTGATGGCCGCGTATCGCGGCGAAGGCGCCGCCATGCAGACGCGCGAGAACGTGCATCGCATGGCCGACGCGAACAAGGCCTTCGCCCACTTTGCCTGGTAAGCTTTTGCAGGGGGCGGCATGGCGACACGGGTTCGTGTTTAGTCCGGTTGCCATGGAGAAGCGTATGTGCGGTGAAGCAGGGCGACGCGCTTAAGCTATCGCCAGGCCAACCGTTTGAAACGTATTATTGTTTTTGTTGCAGTGCAGAGTTTGACACACCCGAAGCCGGGTGGCACAGCCTTTCCAGGCTGTGTGGACACGGGCTGGAAAGCCTGTGTCACTGTCCCGGCCGAAAACGGTGGTAGTTGAATCGCCCGCCGCCGGCGGATGTTCCCCTGGAACCGCTGGCCGAGACGCGACGGGCGACCCCGGCTGGGACGGACCTCGCGAGAGGACGCCCGAGGCCGGGGCTCAGAGAAGGCGACGATGGTTCCAGGACGATCGTCGGCCGGCAGTGCCGGCAAGCGGGCGGCACAGCCTTTCCAGGCTGTGCAAGACACAGGCTGGAAAGCCTGTGCCACCGTATCCGCCTCCGCATGAGATAGGACAACCGGGCCGATCTGCCTGAAGATCGGCGCCTGCCGCCACCTGCGGCAGTGCTTTGGAACGGTCCCCTTGGGGCTTTCCGGCATCGACTTTGAATCGAGTCTGCGCAGGGCAACCTGTCGTCGACCGGTGCAGTTGTGCGCGGCGAGCCACTGAAAGATACAGAACGATACATGGCCAAGAACCTGACAAAACTTAGAAACATCGGCATCATGGCCCACATCGATGCCGGCAAGACCACCGTCAGCGAACGGATCCTCTTCTTCGCCGGTCGCACGCACAAGATCGGCGAGGTCCATGAGGGCACCGCTGTCATGGATTACCTGCCCGAAGAGCAGGAACGCGGGATCACGATCACCTCCGCGGCCACCACGCTCGAATGGGACGACTGCGCGATCAACCTCATCGACACGCCCGGTCACGTCGACTTCACCATCGAGGTCGAGCGCTCGCTGCGCGTGCTGGACGGGGCGGTGGCGGTCTTCTGCGCCGTCGGCGGCGTCGAGGCCCAGACGGAGACCGTCTGGCACCAGGCCGACCGCTACCGCGTGCCGCGCCTGTGCTTCATCAACAAGCTCGATCGCGCCGGCGCCGATTTCGAAAACGTCATGGGCGAGATCGTCTCCCGCCTGCCCAGCAATCCTATCGTCATGCAACTGCCCATCGGCAGCGGCGACGACTTTCTCGGACAGATCGACCTGGTCCGCCGCAAGGCGTACTACTACGACGCCGCCGAGGTGGCCACAGTCATCCGCGAGGAAGACGTTCCCCCGCAATATCATGACGCCGTTGAGAAGGCCCGTCACGACCTGCTGGAAAAGGCCGCCGATTTCGACGAGGTCGTCATGGAGAAGTATCTCCACGACCAACCCGTCAGCGAAGCCGAGATCAAACGCGCTGTCCGCAAGGGCACCGTCGCGGGCAAACTGCACCCGGTATTCTGCGGCAGCGCGCTGCAGCACATCGGCGTGCGCAAGCTGCTCGACGGCGTGGTGGACTATCTGCCCAGCCCGATGGACGTCCCTGCCGTCAGCGGCCTGGCGTCGATGCGCGGCCAGGAAGAAATCGTCCAGCGCAAGCCTGACCCCGCCGAACCGTTCTCGGCGCTGGTGTTCAAGATCACCTCGGACCAGCATGGCGACCTGAACTTCGCCCGGATTTACAGCGGCACGCTCACCAGCGGTACGCGCGTGCTCAACAGCACGCAGGACCGCAAGGAAATCGTCTCGCGCATCTGGGAGATGCACGCCAAGCAGCGCATCCGCCGCGACGAAGCCCTCCCCGGCGACATCGTCGCCCTCGTCGGACTCAAGAACAGCATCACCGGCGACACGCTGTGCGACCCCAAGAACCCCATCGTTCTGGAGAAGCTCGATTTTCCCGACCCGGTCATCACGCTGTCGATCGAGCCGGAAACCAACGCCGACAAGCAGCGCATGGGCACGGCCCTGGAGACGCTGCGGCGCGAGGATCCCAGCTTCAGCTACCGCTACGACGCCGAGACCGGTCAGACGACCATCTCGGGCATGGGCGAGCTGCACCTGGAAATCATCACGCACAAGCTCACGCGCGACATGGGCCTCAAGGTGCGCGTCGGTCGCCCGTCGGTGGCGTACAAAGAAACGATTCTCGGCGCCGCCGAGGCGGAAGGGCGGTTCATCCGCCAGACGGGCGGGCACGGGCAGTATGCCGTGGCGGTGGTTCGCGTGGAGCCCCTGGGCGGCGAGGTGCGCGATCACGAAGAGACGATCGAGTACGTCGACGAGACCAAAGGCGGAAGCGTTCCGCGCGAATATATTCCGTCGGTCGGCAAGGGCGTCAAGGACGCCGCCGGCAGCGGACCGCTGGCCGGATACCCGATGCTCAACGTTCGCGCGGCGCTGACGGACGGAAAGTATCACCCCGTCGACAGCAGCGACATCGCCTTCCAGCAGGCCGGGGCCATGGCGTTCAACGCCGCCGTGCTCAAGGCCACCCCGGTGTTCCTCGAGCCGATCATGCGATTGAGCGTGACGACGCCCGAGGAGTTTCTCGGGGCGGTGACGGCCGACCTCAACCGCCGGCGGGCGGAGATCAAAGAGATGAATCAGCGAGGGAAATTCCGTATTTTGACGGTCTACGCGCCGCTGGCGGAGATGTTCGGATACGCGACGCAACTTCGCTCGCTGACGCAGGGACGGGCCAGCCAGACCATGGAGCCGCACACGTATTCGCCCGTGCCGGCAAGCGTGGCGACCCAAATTTTGAAATCTTATTGTTGAAAAAATAAATTTCCTGAATAAACGAGTTGACAATGAGAAAAATATGCTTAGATTTAGACGACTCTGCACCTTGGTCGGTATCTTCCGCCCATAGAAGGTTCCGGCAGTAGTCCGCCTGCGCCGGTAGACAGGCATTGGAGCAAGCGATCGATGGTTCACGACAAGATACGCATTCGGATGGAAGCATACGACCACCGGGCCCTGGATTCCTCGGCCAAGGAAATCGTCGACCACGCCGAGCGCACGGGCGCCCGGGTCTGCGGTCCGGTGCCGCTGCCGACGCGCATCGAGCGCTATACGGTGCTGCGCAGCCCACACGTGGATAAGAAGTCGCGCGAGCAGTTCGAGATGCGCACCCACAAGCGGATCATCGACATCTACGAGCCGACCGTTCGTACCGTCGAGGCGCTCAACCGCCTGGTGGTTCCGGCCGGCGTGTTCATCAAGATTAAGGCATGACGTGACGCTTACGGCGCTCACGCGAGTTGAGGCATAACCATGATAGCGGCACTGTTAGGAAAAAAAATCGGCATGACCCAGGTCTACGACGACCAGGGCGTGCTGCATCCGGTGACGGTGGTGCAGGCTGGACCCTGCAGCGTGCTGCAGATCAAGAACGCCCAGCGGGAAGGTTACGAAGCCGTCCAGATCGGTTTTGACGACTTCAAGAACCATCGCGAGACCAAGCCCGCCGCCGGGCACGCCGCCAAGGCCGGAACCTCCGCCAAGCGGTTCGTGAAGGAATATCGCCTGGCCGCCGCCGACGCCGACGTCGCCGCCGGCGCCACGCTGACGGTAGAAGTGTTTGAAGGCGTCGGCAAGATCGACGTCATCGGCACCAGCAAGGGCAAAGGGTTTCAGGGCCCCATGGTCCGACACCACTTCAAAGGCATGCCCGCCAGCCACGGTTGCGAACGCAAACACCGCAGCCCCGGCTCCATCTGCTCGCATGCCACGCAGGCCGGCACCGGCCCCAAGCCCAAAAAAGGCAAGCGGATGGGCGGTCACATGGGCTCGGTGCGCTGCACCAGCCGCAACCACCGCATCATCCGCATCGACAAGGAAAACAATCTGCTGCTGATCAAGGGACCGCTGCCCGGACCGGCTGGGGGATACCTGTTCCTCCGTGCCAGCAAAACCGCCGCCGCGGCCCCGGCCTGAACTGGATAATCGACCATGCTGGAAGTACCCGTATACAACATGAAGGGCGAGAAGACTCGCACGCTGGAGATTGACGAGGCGCTGTTCGGGCGCCATGTCAACACGGCGCTGCTCAAGCAGGCGGTGGTCGCTTATCACGCCAACCGTCGCCAGGGCACCGTGGCCACCCGCTCGCGCGGAATGGTCGCCGGTTCGACTCGCAAACTTTACCGTCAGAAGGGCACTGGCAACGCCCGCCGCGGAAACGTCCGCACCAACGTGATGCGCGGCGGCGGCGTGGCCTTCGCCAAGCAGCCCCGAGAGTACCGCCAGAAACTGCCCCGCCAGATGCGCAAGGCCGCTCTTGACTCGGCCATCCTGGCCAAGATCCAGGGCAACAACCTGATGGTGGTCGAGGGCTTGGCCATGGAGAAGCCCAGCACCAAGACGATGGCCGGCGTCCTCAAGAGCCTCCAGATCAACCGCTCTTGCCTGCTGACCATCCCTCAGCGAGACAACTCGCTGTATCTGTCCAGCCGCAACATCGCCGACCTGACTGTCCGGATCACCGAAGAGCTCAACGCCTTCGACGTGGCCACCCGCCAGAAGATGCTGGTGACGGTCGAGGCCATGACCGCCCTGACCAGCCGGGAGGTGCAGGCGTGAAGACTGAAATCCACAGCGTGATTATCCGCCCGCTGGTGACCGAAAAGGGTACCCACCAGAGCGAGACCCGAAACGCCTACGCGTTTGAAGTCGAAGCCACGGCCAACAAGGCGCAGATCCGCCAGGCCGTCGAGCAACTGTACAACGTGAAGGTCGATGAGGTGCGAACGGCCAACCGCAAGGGCAAGCCGCGCCGCACGAAGTTCCGCGTCGGACGCACCCGCCACTGGAAGAAAGCCGTGGTCGTGCTCAAAGACGAATACCGCATCGACCTGTTCTAGCCCAACCAGGATTACCTGACGATGCCTATTAAGATCTACAATCGAACGTCCGCCGGCCGACGAAACAGCTCGGTCAATACGTACTCGGACGTGACCTGCACGAAGCCGACGAAATCGCTGCTGGTCCCGGCCAAGAAGACCGGCGGGCGAAACAACCAGGGCTTTATCACCTGCCGCCACCACGGCGGCGGGCACAAGCGGATGTACCGCATCATCGACTTCAAGCGCAACCGCGACGGTCAGGCGGCCGAAGTCATGACCGTCGAGTACGATCCCAACCGAAGCTGCAACATTGCCCTGGTCAAGTACGAAGACGCGACCGTGACATACATTCTGGCCCCGGCGGGGCTCAAGGTCGGGCAGAAGCTATACTCCGGTCCGGCCAGCGAACCGCGCGTGGGCAACTGCCTGCCTCTGGCGAATATTCCCCTGGGTCTGGAAGTGCACAATATCGAGATGCAGCCCGGGCAGGGCGGCAAGATGGTGCGATCGGCCGGCGGCGTCGCCCGCCTGCAGGCCCGCGAGGGCAAGATGGCCCACCTGATCCTGCCTTCGGGCGAAATGCGAATGGTCAACGTCCAGTGCCGCGCCACCATCGGGCAACTGGGCAACATCGAGCACCAGGGCATCCGCTGGGGCAAGGCCGGACGCAAGCGCCACATGGGCATCCGTCCGACGGTTCGCGGCAGCGCGATGAACCCGGTCGCTCACCCGATGGGCGGCGGCGAAGGGCGGCGCAGCGGCGGACGCCACCCGGTCAGCCCGACGGGCAAGCTGTCCAAGGGCGGCAAGACGCGCCGCCGCCGCAAGACGACGAGCAAGATGATCCTGCGCCGGAGGCGCAACGTCCGCAACGGCCAACTGGTTCTCTAGATTGCGAGATAGACGGCGATGACTCGAAGCGCAAAAAAAGGTCCTTACGTAGACGCCACGCTGTTCGGGAAGGTCCAGAAAGCCCTGGACAGCGGCAGCACCGAGCCCATCAAGACCTGGGCGCGGTCCTGCACCATCGTTCCCGAGTTCATCGGGCGCACGTTCATGGTGCATAACGGCAAGGCGTTCAATAAGGTCTTCGTGACAGAAGACATGGTCGGGCACAAGCTCGGCGAGTTCAGCCCCACGCGTATCTTCCGTGGGCATAGCGGCGGCCGCAGCAAAGAAGCAGCGGCTGCAGCGGGATCGTAATTCCCCCGGAGTTGTGAGATGGCCTGGAAGGCAAAACATCGATTCGCTCGGATCAGCGCCCGCAAGGCGAGGCTGGTGGTCGACGTCATCCGCGGGCGCGAAGTGCAGGAGGCGATGAACCTCCTGGAGTTCATGCCCCACCGCGCGGCGGTGATGATCCGCAAAGTGCTGGCCAGCGCCATCGCCAGCGCCAACGAGGGCGAGGCCGACACCGAGGCGCTGTTCGTCTCCGAAGCGCGGATCGACGAAGGTCCGACGATGAAGCGTTGGCAGCCCAAGGATCGCGGGCGGGCGCATCCGATTCTGAAACGCACCAGTCACATTGTCGTGACGGTCGAGCAACACGCTGCCGCGCAGGCGGCCAGGTAAGGCGAGGCACGCATGGGTCAAAAGGTTAATCCTACCGGTTTTCGAACCGGAGTCACCCTGGGCTGGAAGAGCCGCTGGTTCGCTCCCAAGAGCAACTACGGCGAGTTCCTGGTCGAGGATGAGCGGCTGCGACGGTTCGTCGACAAGATGCTCAACCGTCAGCCGCCATACGCCGGCATCAGCTCGATCGAGATCGAGCGGACGCGGGAAGAGGTCAAGATCATCCTCAAGACCGCCCGTCCCGGCCTGGTCATCGGACCCAAGGGCGCCGAGGTGGACAAGCTGCGCGAGTCGCTGGAAGAGCTCACCGACCGCCGCGTCAACATCAACATCGTCGAGATCCGCTCGCCGGACCTGGACGCGATGCTGGTGGCCGAGGCGATCAGCGACCAGCTCCGCCGCCGCGCCAGCTTCCGCCGCACCATGAAGCAGCGGGCTGAGCAGACGATGCAGGCCGGCGCTCGCGGCATCAAGATCGCCGTCAGCGGACGTCTCGGCGGCGCTGAGATCGCCCGTCGCGAGACGAAGGTGATGGGCAGCGTTCCGCTGCATACGCTTGACGCCGACGTGGACTACGGTTTTACGACGAGTTTCACCACCTACGGCGCCATCGGCGTCAAGGTGTGGGTGTATCGCGGACGATTCGGCGAAGCGCCCCTGGAGCCTCAGCCCGGCGCCGAAGACGCTATGCGTCGTCGTCGTCGCCCCGGTGGCGGCGGACCCGGTGGTGGCGGTGGCGGCGGCGGGCGCGGCGGACGGCCTCGAGGCCCAGGCCAAGGCCGTGGCGGCGAACAGCAGGGCCGAGGCCAGGCGCCCGCTCAGGACCAACCCAAGCAGGACCAGCAATAAAGATCAGGTGTACCCATGGCATTGATGCCCAAACGTATTAAGCACCGCAAGCAGATGCGCGGGAAGATGACCGGAAAGGCCACTCGCGGCCATACCGTGTCGTTTGGCGACGTGGGTGTCCAGTCGATGGACACCTGCTGGGTGACGGCCAGGCAGCTCGAAGCCGGGCGCGTGGCGGCCACCCACTATCTGCACCGCGAAGGGCGCGTATACATCCGGGTGTTCCCGGACAAGCCCATCAGCGCCAAACCGCTCGAGACCCGCATGGGCAAGGGCAAAGGCGAGACGAAAGAATGGGTCGCCCGGGTCAAGCCCGGAACGATCCTCTTTGAGATCGGCGGCGTGGACGAAGAGACGGCCAAGAGCGCCCTGCGGCGCATCGCCCACAAGATGCCCGTCCGCTGCCGCCTGGTTCACCGTCGGCGAATGTAGAGCAGGATACTGTCCCCATGAAGATCAATGATATTCGAGCTTTGAACGGCGAAGAACTCCAGACGGAACTGGCGCGCCTGAGACGGCACGTGTTCGACCTGCATGCCCAGGCCGTCACCGAGAAACTGGAAGACCCGACCCTGGTCACCAAGGCCAAGCGGGACATCGCGCGGATCCTGATGGTGCAGCGGGAGCGCGAGCTTCTGAACACCGCCGGAACCGCTCAGGAGGCCAAGGCGTAGCCATGACCAGTCTTGAACAATCCAACACGCCCACCCTGCATTCGCCCAAGACCGGCAAGGTCCGCACCATCAGCGGAAAGCAGACCATCAGCGTCCTGCTGGAGCAGATGGTGCAGCATCCGGTTTACGGTAAATACGTCCGGCGGCGCACGAAGCTGGCTGTCCATGACGCCGCCAATGCCGCCAAAGTCGGCGACACGGTCGAGATCGTGCCCTGCCGGCGGCTCAGCAAGACCAAGAGTTGGCGCCTGGTGCGCATTATCAGCAGCAGCGCTGCGGCCCAATCGTAGCGGCGAGGTTAACAGACGTGATCCAGCAACAGACACGAATGAGTGTGGCCGACAACAGCGGCGCGCAGGTGGTGGGCACCATCAAGGTGCTGGGCGGTTCCACGCGGCGCGGCGGATTTACCCGCCGCACGGCCAGCCTGGGCGACATCATCATCTGCTCGGTGAAGAAGGCCCTGCCGGGCTCGGACGTCAAGGCCGGAACCGTGGTGCGGTGCGTGATCGTCCGCACGACGTTCCCCGTCCGCCGCAGCGACGGCAGCTACGTCAAGTTCGACGAGAACGCGGCCGTGCTCATCGATGAGGAAGGCAACCCCAAAGGCACGCGCATCTTCGGGGCCGTCGCCCGTGAACTGCGCGAGAAGAATTTCATGAAGATCGTCTCACTGGCGGCTGAGGTGGTGTAGAGCGATGGCATTGCATGTAAAAAAAGGCGACATGGTGTCCGTCATTGCCGGCGACGACCGCGGCAAGAGCGGCGAAGTGCTGCGCGTGCTGCCCGAGTCGCAGCGCGTGATCGTGCAGGGCGTCAACCGGGTGTACCGACACCTCAAGCCCTCGCGCCAGCATCCCAAGGGCGGGCGCATCCAGAAGGAAATGCCCATTCACATTTCCAACGTGCTGCCCATCGACCCCAAGACCAACCAGCCCACGCGCGTGGGATACACCGTTAACCCCGATGGCGCCAAAGACCGCGTCGCTCGCAAGAGCGGGCAGTCGCTCGGCGCCGTCAAGAAGGCGACCAAATAGGTGGTCACGATGACTCCAAGGCTTCTGGAACAATACAGCCAGCACGTGGCAGGGGCATTGACCGAGCAGTTCGGTTACAAGAACCGCATGGCCATCCCGCGCCTCGAAAAGATCGTGGTCTCGATGGGCATCGGCCAGGCCAGCACCGACCAGGCCCACCTGGACACGGCGCTGCAGCAGTTGGCCGACATCACCGGTCAGCGTCCGGTGGTGACGCTGGCGAAGGTCTCGATCAGCAACTTCAAACTCCGCCAGGGCATGAAGGTGGGTCTGAAGGTGACGCTGCGGCGCGAGCGGATGTGGGAATTCCTCGACCGCCTGGTGTCGCTGGCGATCCCGCGCGTGAAGGACTTCCGCGGGCTCAACCCTTCGGCCTTCGACGGACGCGGCAACTACAACATGGGTCTGGTGGAGCAGTCGGTCTTTCCGGAGATCGATCCGGCCAAGCTGACCTTCACGCAGGGCATGAATATCGCGATGCATACTTCGGCCAAGACCGACGAAGAGGCCCGGGCGCTGTTGAGCCTGCTAGGGCTGCCGTTCCGTACCGAAGACCAGTAACAAGGGACCGATTGCATGGCTACCAAGGGACAAGTGGAAAAGTCGAAGCGCCCGCCGAAGTTCAGCACGCGGATCGTGCGGCGGTGTCAGTTGTGCGGCCGGCCCCGAGCGGTCTACCGCAAGTTCCGCATCTGCCGCATCTGCCTGCGGAGCCTGGCCCACCAGGGCAAGATCCCGGGCATGAAAAAATCAAGCTGGTAAAGGGAACGCGAGATGAGTCTTCAGGATCCAATAGCCGACATGCTGACCCGAATCCGCAACGCATTGCGGGCGGGACAGAAAGTCACCAACATCAAGGCCTCGGGAGTCTGCCAGGGCATCGCCCAGACGCTCAAGGACGAAGGGTACATCGACGACTTTCAGTGCGTCGAGGACAATACCCCCCAGGGCCTGTTGCGGGTGTACCTCAAGTACGGCCCCAACGGCGAGGAAGTGGTCACGGAAATCAAGCGCGTCAGCAAACCCGGTCGCCGCGTGTACAGCGGCGTGGGCGAGCTGCCCAAGCCGATGAACGGCATGGGAATCGTCATCGTCTCGACCTCCAAGGGCGTGATGAGCGATCGGCGCTGTCGCAGTGAAAAAATCGGCGGCGAAGTGCTCTGCACCGTCTGCTAAGCGAGTAGTGTTATGTCACGCATCGGAATGAAACCAATAGCGATTCCCAAGGGCGTCAAGATCGCCCTGTCCGGACGCACCGTCAGCGTCGAGGGCCCGGTGGGCAAGCTCTCCTGGGAGCACCGCCCGGAGGTGTCCGTGACGGTCGACGAAGCCGCCAAGGTCGTCACCGTCGCCCGTGCCAACGACGAGCGCCTCAGTCGGGCTTTGCACGGCCTGACCCGCAGCCTTGTCGCCAACATGGTCGAAGGCTGCTTCAAGGGCTACAGCAAGAGCCTTGAGGTCTACGGCGTGGGCTACGGTCTGCAGATGGCCGGGACGAAGCTGACGGTCAACTGCGGCAAGAGCCACCCGGTGGTGTTCAACATCCCCCAGGGTCTGAAGGTGGACGTGACGGTCCCGCAGGCCCGCGGCGACAACGAGCCCGCTCGCGTCACCGTCAGCGGGCCCGACAAGCAGATGGTCGGCGAGTTTGCAGCGCGGGTGCGAAAAGCCCGCAAGCCCGAACCGTACAAGGGCAAGGGCATCCGTTACGCCGGAGAGCACGTGCGGCGCAAGGTCGGCAAGGCCTTTGCCGGCGCCGGGGCCGGCGGCTAGTCCGTCCGTGGGCACAGCCTTTCCCCGCTGTGCCGGTCACAGGCTGGAAGGCCTGTGCCACGAAGGATTCATCAAGCAAGGCATAGACAACCATGAAGGCGATGAAAAAGAAGATAGTTCGGCAGCAGCGGCGCAAGCGTCACGTCCGCAAGCTCGTCAGCGGATCGGCCCAGAGGCCCCGCCTGACGGTCTTCCGCAGCCACAAGAACATCTACGCCCAACTGATCGACGACGCGGCAGGAAACACGCTGGTGGCCGCCTCTTCGCTGGAAGAGGCCCTGATCGAACAGGCCATTGGCGGAAACCGCAAAGCCGCTCAGGTCGTCGGGGCGGCCCTGGCGGCCAAGGCCGTTCAGGCAGGCATCAAAAAGGTCGTATTCGACCGCAACGGTTACGCCTTTCACGGGCGTATCAAAGAACTGGCCGACGCCGCCCGCAAGGGCGGGCTGGAGTTCTAAGTAGACAGGAGCAACCCTAGTGGCGTTCCAAAAACGACAAGGCGGCCGTGACGAGATGGAAGGCGGAATGGAAGATTCCGTCGTCCAGATCTATCGCTGCAGCAAAGTGGTCAAAGGCGGACGGCGGTTCAGCTTCGCCGCCCTGGTGGTCGTCGGCGACCGCCGCGGGCAGATCGGCATCGGCTACGGCAAGGCCAACGAAGTGCCCCAGGCCGTCGAAAAGGCCATCGCCGAAGCCCGCAAGGAGATGTTCACCGTCTCCCTCAACGGGCGCACCATCCCCCATGAAGTCTGGGGGCACAGCGGCGCCAGCCGCGTGATCCTGGTTCCGGCTTCCGACGGTACCGGCGTCATCGCCGGAAAGAAGATTCGCCCCCTGCTCGAACTAGCGGGAATCAGCGACGTACTGACCAAGGCCTACGGTTCGACTTCGCCCAAGAACCTGCTTAAGGCCGGGCTCGACGCGCTGCTGAAGCTGCGCACGCAGGCGACCATCAAGGCCCTGCGAGGAGTGGAACTGTGAAACTCGACGATATCATGAAGACTGCCGGCAAGCACAAGAGCCGTAAGCGCCTCGGGCGCGGCAACGGCAGCGGGCACGGCGGCACGTGCTGCCGCGGACACAAGGGTTATTACTCCCGCGCCGGAAACAAGCTCAACCTGGGCTTCGAGGGCGGCTCGAACCCGATGCTCAAACGCATCCCCAAACGCGGGTTCTCCAACGACCCGTTCAGAAAGAACTTCCAGGTCGTCAATATCGAGGCCCTGGACCGGTTCGAAGATGGCGCCACCGTCGATGCCGCCGCGCTTCTGGCGGCCGGGTTGATCAGTGACGCCGCCCTGCCCATCAAGGTGCTTGGCAGCGGCCAGATGAAGAAGAAACTGACCGTGGTGGCTTCGAAGTTTTCGGCCGCCGCTTCAGAAAAGATCGCCCAGGCGGGCGGGACGGTGCAGGCAGTCTAAGAGCAGCAGGCGAAACCCAATGGCATTCAAATTCTTCAGATTGGCGGTAGGTGTGGTTCTGGCGGTAACGGGCCTATGGCTCATTGCCGGCGGGATCGACACGATCTATCAGTCTCTCACTCGCCAGGCGGGTGCGGAGGTGCTGGTCAGGCCCATTCTGCGGATCGTTGCCGGTTTGGGTGTCTTTGCCGCCTACTACTACTTCCTGTGGTCCTCTTCTCGCATCCGACAGGTGATGGAGAACATCTTTGCCATCCCCGAGCTGATCCGAAAGATCGCCTTCACGATCGGGCTGCTGTGCATCTACCGCATCGGGTTCTACGTGCCGCTGCCGGGTCTGAATCAAGAAGCTCTTGCCGAGTGGTCGAAGAACCTCGGCGGCGGGATCTACGGTCAGGCCATGGCCATCGCAGGCATGCTCACCGGCGGCAACCTCAGCCAGTCGACGCTGTTCGGTCTGGGCATCATGCCGTATATTTCGGCCTCGATTATCATGCAACTGCTGGGCACGGTGGTCCCGAGCCTGGCCAAGCTGCAGAAGGAAGGCCCCGCCGGATATAAGAAGATCCAGGAATACACCCGCTACGGCACGGTGCTGCTGTGCGTGATCCAGGCGATCGTCTGGATGCGCATCATGGTGGCCCCCGGTTCAGCGGGCAGCGAATCGCTGGTGTACGGGCAGTACGAAGGCAGCATCCAGATCTTCATCATGGGCGTGATCGGTCTGACAGCCGGCACGATCTTCCTGATGTGGCTGGGCGAGCAGATCGACGAATACGGCATCGGCAGCGGCATCAGCCTGCTGATCATGGCGGGCATTCTCGCCCGCCTGCCCAGGGCCATCGAGATGCTGATCACGCAGGCGGACCTGAGCCTGACCGGAAGCTCCGGGGCGGGCAAGATCGACCTGATCCGCCTGCTGTTCCTGATCTTCTCGTTCGTGTTCGTCGTCGCCGGTGCGATCCTGATTACCCAGGCGCAGCGTCGCATTCCGGTGCAGCAGGCCAAGCATGCCCGCGGGCGGCGGGTTTACGGCGGACAGCGCCAGCATCTGCCCCTCCGCGTCAACCATGGCGGCGTGATGCCCATCATCTTCGCCTCGTCGTTGATGATCTTCCCCGGAATCATCTTCAAGTCGATCGCGCAGTCATGGCCTCACCCGGTGACGCAGGCGCTGGCATCGGCGTTCGAGAGCCATAGCTATGTCTATGCCGTGGTGGAAGTGGCGCTGATCTTCTTCTTCGCGTACTTCTGGACGACCGTGCAGTTCAAGCCCAAGGAAATGGCCGAGCAACTGCGCGACTACGGCAGCTTCATTCCGGGCATGCGTCCGGGCAAGCGGACGGCGGAGTACCTCGAGAAGGTCATGGAACGCATCACCTACTGCGGCGCCGCATTCCTGGCGGTCATCGCGGTGTTGCCCACGACCATCGCGGCCGTGCTGGACATCGACTATCAGATTGCCGCCTTTCTGGGCGGCACGGGTCTTCTGATCATGGTCTCGGTGGCGCTGGACCTGGTGCAGCGCATCGAGGCGCAGTTGGTGATGCGAAACTACGGCGGCTTCCTGGGCGGCAGCACCCGCATCAAGGGAGCGTACTCATGAGGATCGTCCTGATGGGGCCCCCTGGAAGCGGTAAAGGCACGCAGGCCAAGCGCCTGGCCGACCGCTACGGGATGAAGCACTTGTCCAGCGGCGACATCTTCCGGGCCGAGAAGTCCTCGGGCTCGGAACTGGGCAAGGCGCTGGCGAAGTACATGGATGCCGGGCAACTGGTGCCCGATGATGTCGTCGTCGAGATCATGGCCAAGGCCATCACCGCCGTCGACAGCAAGCGGGGCCTGCTGCTGGACGGGTTCCCCCGGACGGTCGCCCAGGCCGAGGCGCTGGACCGGACGCTGGCCAAGGCCGGTTCGCCGCTGGACGCGGTGGTGGAGATCCAGGCCGACGATAACGCCATCGTGCGGCGGATCGTCGGGCGGCGAAGCTGCCCGGCGTGCAACAAGGTGTACCACACCGAGTTCATGCCGCCCAAGGATGACAAGAAGTGTGACGCCTGCGGCGCCGAACTGGTGCAGCGGGATGATGATACCGAACCGGTTGTCGCCAAGCGGCTGGATACGTACCACCAGCAGACCGAACCGGTGATGGGTTACTATCGCAGCCGCGGCGAGCTGCCAGTGCTGACCGTCGATGGGAACAAGGACGTCAAAGACGTTACCGCGGACCTGACGGACGCTCTGGAGTCGCTGGGGAACGTGTAGAAAGGTGCGCATGGCGATCCGGCTCAAGACTGCCGAGCAGATCGAGAAGATGCGCCGCGCCGGGCGAATTGTCCGGCAAGTGCTCAAGGCCCTGGGCGAGCGAGTCGCTCCGGGCGTGACAACTAAAGAGTTGGACGACCAGGCCGAGCGGATCATGCGCCAGGCCGGTGCGGAAGGGCTCTTCAAGGGCGTCCCCGGAAAAGACGGGGCCGGTCCTTTTCCGGGCTACATCTGCGCCTCGATCAATGACGAGGTCGTCCACGGGATACCTTCGACGCGGGCCATCCGCTCGGGCGACATCGTCAGCATCGACTTCGGCGTGCGCCTGGACGGTTGGTGTGCCGACGCGGCTGAGACGTTTGTCGTCGGCCCGGTGCCCCCCGACGTGCAGCGCCTGGTGGATGTGACGCGGAACACGCTGGCGATGGCGCGGGAGATGGTTCGTCCGGGGCGGCGCTGGTCGGACGTGGCGGCCGTCATGCAGCAGTATGTCGAAGACGAAGGTTTCTCGGTGGTTCAGGAGTTTGTCGGTCATGGGATCGGCGAGGCGATGTGGGAGGACCCCAAGGTTCCGAACTTCGTCTCGGGCGATTTGCGGCGTCGGGACATCGACCTGGTGGAGGGGCTGGTGCTGGCGGTGGAACCGATGGTGAATCTGGGGCGTCGCACAGTGCAGTACGCCCGGGACGGGTGGACTGTGGTGACGCGTGACGGGAAACCGTCGGCTCACTTTGAAGACACGCTGGCAGTGACGGCAACGGGCTGCCGGGTGTTGACGGCGGAGTGACGGAAAGAGCGGTACGAGGTTAATCATGAAAGTGAAATCGTCAGTGAAGCGGATGTGTGAGAATTGTCGCGTCGTGCGCCGCAAGGGCGTGGTGCGCGTCATCTGCAGCAATCCCAAGCATAAACAGCGCCAGGGCTGATGCCTGGCTCGGCGGCGCCGCGTGCGGGGCCGCCAAGGAGTATCGTATGCCGCGTTTGGCAGGTGTGGACATTCCGAACGAGAAAGCGACGTTGATCTCGCTGCAGTACATCCATGGGATCGGGTCCAAGATCGCCCTGGACATCTGCACGAAACTGCAGATCGACGTCAACAAGAAGGCCAAGGACCTGACCGAAGACGAAGTCTCGAAGATCGCCACGATGATCGACAACGACTTTGTGATCGAAGGTCAGTTGCGCCGCCAGGTGCAGCAGCACATTGCCCGCCTGCGGGACATCGGCTGCTACCGCGGTCTGAGGCACCGCCGCGGCCTGCCCGTGCGCGGACAGCGCACCAAGACCAACGCCCGCACCCGCAAGGGCCCCCGCAAGACCGTCGCCGGCAAGAAGTCGGTTAAGGAGATGCGTTAGACCATGGCAAAGGAACAGGAAAAAGAACAGGCCCCCGAGCAGGCTGGCGCGCCCGCGGCATCGGGCGAGGCCCCGGCCGCCGATACCGCCGCGGCCCCCAAGAAAAGCAAGAAGTCCAAGCGCAGCGTCGCCAAGGGCATCGTCCACGTCAAGGCCACCTTCAACAACACGCTGGTGACCATCACCGACATGGACGGGGAAGTGCTGGTGACGGAGTCGGCCGGCACGGTCGGATTCAAGGGCTCGCGCAAGAGCACGCCCTTTGCCGCCCAGCGCGCGGCGGAACAGGCGGCCATCAAGGTCCGCAAGATGGGACTTAACGAAGTCGAAGTGCGAGTGAAAGGCCCCGGCAGCGGGCGCGAAAGCGCCGTGACGTCGCTGCAGGCGGCAGGGTTACGAATTTCCTCGATTGAAGATGTCACGCCGATTCCTCACAACGGGTGCCGCCCGCGTAAGAAACGACGTGTCTAAAGCGCCGCGGCGCTCAGGATAGGGAGCTTAGTCAACGATGGGACGCTACACCGGACCGTCATGCAGGTTGTGCCGACGCGAGGGCATCAAACTGATGCTCAAGGGAACTCGCTGTGAAACCGCCAAGTGCGCCATGGAAAAACAGTGGCGCAATATGCCTCCGGGCCAGCACAGCTGGCGCCGCGGGCGCGGTAGCGAATACGGCGTGCGCCTGCGCGAAAAACAAAAAGTGAAACGCTACTACGGCGTCTTCGAAACGCAGTTCCGCAAGTACTTCGCCATGGCCGAACGCCAGCGCGGAAATACCGGCGCGGCCCTGCTGAGCATCCTGGAACGCCGCCTGGACAACGTCGTGCAGAAGTTGGGCTTTGCCCTCTCCCGCGCCGCGGCCCGACAGGCGATCTCCACCGGACACATTCACGTGAATGGCCGCAAGCTGGACATCCCCAGCTACCTGGTGAAGGTAGGCGACCGCGTGACGGTCAAGCCCGCCGATCGCAGCCAGAAGCTGATTCGCCGGTCGCTGGAAGTTCGGGGCGAGGCGGGTCTGCAGAACTGGTTGAAGCTGGACATGGCAAAACTCGAAGCGGATATCATCGCCCTGCCGACGCGGGATGACGTGATGATTCCGGTGGAAGAACAATTGATCGTTGAGCTGTGCAGCCAGTAAGCACGCAGACGACAGGCGATAGCGGAGCCGGAACGCGATTTTCGGCGGAAGGAGCACGGATCAATGAGAGTCAGGTGGCGCGGTCTGGAATTGCCCACGCGGGTCTTGAGCGATCAGAGCGTTTCCACCCCGACGTACGGACGGTTCATGATCGAACCGTTCGAGCGCGGGTTTGGAACAACGGTCGGAAACTCCCTGCGACGCATCCTGCTCAGCAGCTTGGAAGGCGCCGCGGTCACGAGCATCAAGATCGCCAAGGCGGATCATGAATTTACCTCCATCAAGGGCGTCCTGGAAGATGTCACCGACATCGTCCTGAACATCAAGAGCCTGGTCGTCAAGAGCCACTCCGACGAGGCCAAGATCGCCCGCATCCACAGCGAAGTCAAAGGTCCGGTCACCGCCGGGATGATCGAGGCCGATCCGGCCATCGAGATCATCGACGTCGACCACCACCTGTTGACGCTCACCGACAACGTCCCGCTGGACATGGAACTGATCATCCAGAAGGGGCGAGGCTACCAGGCCGCCGACGAAATGATCGACCCCGATGCCGACCAGGAACTCGGTCGCATCTACGTCGACGCGTCCTTCTCGCCGGTGACCCGCGTGCGATACCGCACCGAAGACACCCGCGTCGGGCAGAAGGTCAACTACGACCGGCTCGTGCTGGAGATCTGGACCAACGGAACCGTCACGCCCGAGATGGCGATGGTCGAGGCCGCCAAGATTCTCCGCAAGCACCTCAACCCGTTCGTGCAGTACTTCGAGCTGGGCGAGCAGATCGTCGAGTCGGCCCCGTCGGCCGGTCCGCAGGAGATCGACGCCGAACTGCAGCGCAAGCTCAACATGAGCGTGCATGAGATGGAACTGTCGGTGCGGAGCAACAACTGCCTGGAAGCGGCCAAGATCGAGACGGTCGGTCAACTGGCCCGCCTGACCGAGGCCGAACTGCTCCAGATCCGCAGCTTTGGCAAGACCTCGCTGCGCGAGGTGAAACGCAAGCTCGATGAAATGGGCTTGTCGCTGGGCATGAACCTGCCCCCCATGGGCGACGAAGGCCCCGGCGGCGCCGGCGAATAAGGCACTGCGTCTGTAACACTAGCGGAAGGCAAGACAATGCGTCATCGTGTATCCGGAAGACAACTAAGCCGCAACAGCGCCCACCGAAAGGCCTTGAGACGGAATATGGCCGCGTCGCTGCTGCAGCACGAAACCATTCGCACCACCGAGCCCAAGGCCAAGGAGCTTCGCCGATTCGTCGAGAAGCTCATCACCACGGCCAGGAAGGGCACCCTGCACGCGCGACGGTTGATCATCGCCGAACTCGGCCATGACCGCGCGATGTTCAACGTCGAGGAAGAGATGGAAGACAAGACCGTCGTCCAGAAGCTCTTCGACGAGATCGCCCCGCGCTACGCCGACCGTCCCGGCGGCTACACCCGCATCATCCGCATCAGCGACCACCGCATCGGCGACAACGGCTCGCAGGTCATCCTGCAACTGGTCGAGACGACCAAGGCCGTCGAACCGAAAAAGCGCGGCAAGAAGAAAGCGGACCAGACCGACGCCAAGAGCGAGGAATAAGCCTCCTCGTCTCGAAGTTGCATGATTTTCCCAAGCCCGGGCGAACGCCCGGGCTTGTTTTTAAAACGGTTCTTGTCGCCTCCGCTGCCGGCGCCGTGGCGGCAGGGCGAAGCCGGCGATCGCTGCCACAGTTCAAAGACCGTGCCTTCCTGGATCTTCAGTCCGGCGCCGCGGCACCGTCTTGTTGTTGGTGCCGCCAGGCGCGCGGTCCGGCGCCGCTTTGGCGGCGAAGGACCCCGCGCAAGGAGTTGGCGTCGGCAAAGCCGCAGCGGGAAGCCACCTGCAGCACCTTCAGCGGCGTCGTCGCCAGAAGCTCCCGCGCGTGTCGAAGCCGCAGGTCCAGCAGCACTTTGGTGATCGTGCGGCCGAGGCATTGCTTGAACGCCCGCGTCAACGCCGTGCGCGATAAGCTGGTGGCGGCCACCACTTGCGGTGTGCCCACGCCGGCGTCGGCATAGCGGTCCCACATGAACCGAATGGCCTTGGCGACCTGTGGGTGGTCGGCGGCGAGGATGTCGCTGCTGCGGCGGGCGACGAGGCCGCGTGGCGCCACGGCCACTCGTCCGGGCGGGATGTTCTTTCCCGCCATTCGGTCGGCCAGGATCGTGATGGCCTGGCGGGCCATTTCGCCGTAGTTGAGGTCCACGCTGGAAAGCGGAACGCGGGCGTTGACGCAGATGGTGGGGGAGTTGCCCACCCCGACGATCGCCACGCGGTCGGGCACCTCGAGTCCTTCTTCGCGGCAGGCCTCGACCGCCTCCAGCGCCGTCCAGTCCTCGTCTACCATCAACCCCACCGGTGGACCCATAGCCGCCAGGGTATGGGCCAGAAACCGCCGCAGTCCCGGCGGCCCCTCCCCAAACTCCCTCCATTTGTCGTACCAGTCGACGGAGACGGCATCGATTCCTGCCGCCGCGGCGGCAGAGAGAAATCCCTCGCGCTGGCCCATCACATATTCCTGAGCGCCCATCATGAGGTAGACCAGGCGGCGAAATCCATGTTCGATGAGGTGTTCTGCCGCCATGCGTCCGGCAGCGCGGCAGTCGGGAATGATGGCGTTTCGCGCGGCAACCCATCCGCTGACGTGAACCACCGGAACGGGGCAGTCATCCCAGTAGTCGTGCGGGGCGTCGTCGGCAGCAGGGCCGACCAGCACGCCATCGGCGCCCCACCATTCGATGCACTGCCTGGCCGAGGTCCCATGGTAGTAGCGTGACATCGAGAGGATCCATCCGGCCTTGCCCGCCTGCTCGAGAATCGGGTCGGTCATACCGACGGGCATTTCAATAGCCAGTACGCGAAGGGGCGCGGTCTTGTCCGTTTTGCGCGGCTTGTGTTTGCGGGTCGTGGCGATCTGTCGCTGTGCGGCCATGTCATGAAGCTTAATATCCGCCGCGGGCTATGACAAGCACGTGGTGTCAAAAATGCGCACTAGAGAGTTAAAAACGACGATTGCGCAATTTCGGGATGCATGATACATTGAGGACGCTTTCAGATGTCCGTTATGAGAATGGCGTCGTGTGGGTGCCGGATTTCAAAACTCTGATAAGGAGCTGGATGATGAAACACCTCGTGATGACTGGAGTAACCCTTGTACTGGCTCTGTGCCTGGCCGGGGCTGCCTCGGCGGCGGTGATCACGCCTGCAAGTTACTCGTATGTCCCGGGCAACGGGCCCAACGACCCATCGTCTTTGGACTCGGCATGCACCAAGTTGACCAACGGGATCTACGGGCCGTTCACAGAAGCGCAGGCTCAGCTGGGCGGGGATTTTGAAACCGACACTGTCCGCGTGATCGGTTGGACCGAGGGCGCTACCGGCCACCTGATTGCTGACTTCAACCTCGGTGGTACCTGCACGGTGGACTCCGTTACGCTTCACTATGTGACATACAGCCCGTACTGGGGCTACGCGCCCGACTCCGTGACGGTCTCCTTCAGCTCTGATGGCCTGACCTATTCCGGCGAGCAGACGCTCGCTGGCGGCTGGGCCGCCAACGACCAGTGGTGGGGTGGTGACAATAGCGGCACCGTGACGTTGACAGGCAGCCCCACGGCCAACTATGTTCGCGTAGACATCGCCATCCAGTCTGAGCCCAATGGCAATAGCAGCCTTTTTCTCAACGAAATTCAACTGGATGGCACCCCCATCCCCGAGCCGGTGACGATGAGCCTGCTGGCGCTGGGCGGCCTGGCCGCCTTGATCCGCCGCCGAAGGGCGTCGTAGGTTCGCAAGGACACGGCAAGGCGGAGGCTTCACATTGGGGAAGGAGCCTCCGCCTGATGATAACACCTGTTCGGGAACCTCCCTCGCAGCAAGTCGTTGCGAGTCTCGTGAACAGGCCGGAGTGGAAAAACATGCGAGTTGGCCTCATCTCAGCAATGCTGGTCCTGGCGATCCTGCCCGCCATGGCCGCAGCGGAACCGCAGCTGCTCAATGGCGACTTCGAAAGCTACGGCGCGGCCTACACCTCGACCGATTTCGGGGAGTGGCGCACGCTGCGGGCGGTGAGCAACTGGACGAACCTGTCGGGTCTGAACTACCAGGCCTCCAGCGCGATGGCGGGATTTGAAGAGACGCCTTCGATCAGCCGCTATCTCAGGCTCGTCGATGACGTCGGTCAGACCGCGCCCCAGAACGTCGGGCACATCGTGCAGGATTTGGGCGTGATGACGGCGGGCGAGACGTACATCTTCACCGCCGACGCGTTCCGGTCAGCCAACACCCACTCCTCGATCACCGACTACGGCGTGACGGCCAGCTTCGTCACCGCCGCGACGACCACGGCCGACATTCTTGGCGGCGGCTTGGCCAGCCAGACGCTGACGATCGCGACCCCCGGCGTCAGCGACACGTTCAACTTCCAATATACTGCCACCGAGGCCGACACGGGCAATCGCCTGTACCTGCGCCTGGACGCGACGCCCGTGGCGGCAGGCCATTGTACGCGCGGCGGCATCGACAACGCCGATCTGACGGTGCTGGTCGACGGAAAGATCAACGTCGCCGGCAAGAACAACCTGGGCACGCGCGACCAGACTGGCTCAAAGATCGAGACCGAGTACGTCTATCGTCAGGATGCCCCGATCACCATCAATGGCGTCGCCACCAGCACGGTCTACACCGGCACGCATGATACGACCGTATACGAAGATGACGCGGGCAAGGCCGAAGACGACCCGACGCGCATGCACGGCGATTCGGCGGGACTGGTGATCGACCCTTCATGCACCAGCCAGAACGGCAACCAGGGGCAGTCGTTCCTTCGGTTCGGCGACTTCGTGGGAACGGGCGAGGGGCAGGTCTCCCAGGGCACGAAGATCACCCGCGCGTACGTGGGGATCTCGCAGACCGACGGCATCGACTACGCGCCCTTCTGGGTCTATGCCCGCCGCCTCAACGGCGCCTGGGACGAAGCCTCTTTGACGTGGGATACCGTCACCTTCAACGGCAATGTCCAGGGCGGCCTGCAAGTGGATGGTGTCGAGTGCTCCACCGATAGCGCCTTTATCATTCCGGCTGGAGTGAACCTCGTCTACCAACGTTACAGCCTCGACGCCACCGGAGATATCCAGTATTTCATCGATCATCCTGAACTGAACAACGGATGGGGCCTGCCGCCGACTGCCGCATGGGACTATAAAGGCATGGACCTGGTTTCATCCGAAGGCGGCGAGGCCGACCGTCCGACGCTTACCGTCTATGCCGACATGGGGCAGACCATGACGACTCTGGCGGTCGACCAGACCTATGTCTTCGAACTTTCCACGCCGGCCGATTCCGACCGACTCAAAGCCTACCAGTTCGGCCTGACAGCCGAGGCCATTTTGGACCTCAACGGCGCGATTCTGGAAGTGAATATCTTCGCTGGCGCCACGCCCGTCAGCGGCGCTTATCGCCTGCTGCAGGCCGACACGCTGGTGGGAAACTTCGCCGACATCATTCTGCCTGACATTGCCGGGGCGGTCTGGGACCTCAGCGGCCTGTCAGCCGGCGGCGATGGATACCTGCGCCTGAGCGTGCCCGAGCCGGCGACCCTGAGCCTGCTGGCGCTAGGCGCCACAGCGACGATGATCCGCCGGCGACGGCGGTAGAGGATTAGTTCCGCGGTCACTGAAGTGACCCCCGAAAATAACGAGTGCAGCCGGCGCGGTCTCCCTCCACCGACGCTGGTAGCCAAGAGCGGCTGGTTGGTCTCCTCATCCAGCCGCTCTTTCTTCCGATATTCCACTATTCCATCATTCCATTTCTCGTCTATATTTCTGTGGTTCATCCATCAAGGAGCGTGGACATGAGCGACTGCATTTTCTGTAAGATAGCGGCGGGGCAGATCCCTTGCGCCAAGGTGCTCGAGGACGACGTGTGCGTGGCGTTCATGGACATCGGCCCGCTGGCCCAGGGGCATGTGCTGCTGATCCCCAAGGCCCACGCCGAGCAGCTTGACGAGATGGACCCCGCCGCGGCCGGGGCGATGCTCGCCCATCTGCCGGCGCTGGTGGGGGCGGTCAAGGCCGCCACCGGCTGCGAGGGCGTCAACGTGCTGCAGAACAATGGAGCGGCCGCCCATCAGGAAGTCATGCACGTACACTTCCACATCATCCCTCGCAACGCCGGCGACGCGTTCCACTTCAACTGGCCCGCGGGAAAATATCCCGAGGGCAAGGCCCAGCAACTGGCGATGGCGATCAGGGCGAATCTGTGACTGTGGAGTGCGGCAGCCTCAGCTGCCGCTTTGGTAGTTTCTGGCAATCGAACAACGTCCAAAGCGGCAGCTAAGGCTGCCGCACTCCATATATCCTATTGACGGCGGGGGCGGGTATGGCTACTATTATCCGACGTTGCACTGGGGCACGGCGCCCTTTGAGGCCTCATATGAACTTGCTGGAACTGGCACAATCGTTTTTGATTACCGTATACACCCTGGCGTTGGTGGTGGTTTCGATCTACGGCCTGCACCGTTGGGTGCTGGTGATTCTGTATTTCCGCCATCGCAAGAACGTGCCGACGCCGCCGTCGACGTTCGACCCGCTGCCGCGCGTGACGGTGCAGTTGCCGATGTTCAACGAGAGCCTCGTGGCCAAGCGGATCATCGAGCAGACCTGCCAGATCGACTACCCGCGCGATCGCATGCAGATCCAGGTGCTCGACGACAGCACCGACGAGACGACCGAAATCTGCCGCCAGACCGCGGACGCCTGCCGAGCCCGCGGATTCGACATCAGCTTCGTCCACCGGACCAACCGTCAGGGCTATAAGGCCGGGGCGCTGGAGAACGGTCTCAAGACCGCCACCGGCGAGTTCGTCACGATCTTTGACGCCGACTTCATTCCCCCGCCGGACATTCTCCGCCGCAGCGTGCATTATTTCACCGATCCGAAGGTCTGCGTCGTGCAGACGCGGTGGGAGCATCTCAACCGAAACGACAGCCTGCTGACGCGCAGCCAGGCGATGTTCCTCGACGGGCACTTCATGATCGAGCACGTCGCCCGCAACCGCAGCGACCGCTTCATGAGCTTCAACGGCACGGCTGGCACGTGGCGCATCCGGGCCATCGAAGACGCCGGCGGCTGGCGCAACGACACGCTGACCGAAGACCTCGACCTGTCCTACCGAGCGCAGCTTAAAGGGTGGAAGTTCGTCTTCCTGCCCGAGTTGGCCAGCCCGGCGGAGCTGCCGCCGGAGATGGACGCGTTCAAGGCCCAGCAGTTCCGCTGGACCAAGGGCGGCGCGCAGACGGCCCTGAAGATGCTCCCGCGGTTGCTGCTGTCGAAGGCGCCGCTGAAGGTCAAGGTCGAGGGGTTCTTCCACCTGACCGGTTTCACCCTGCACTTCTACATGGCCATGCTGGTGCTGCTGCTGTTTCCCGCCTCGTGCCTGCGGGCCGCCTCCTACGGCCAGGCCAGCATCTGGTTGACGCTGTTCGACATGACGGTCTTCACGCTGGCGACGCTGTCCGCTACCGTCTTCTACGCCGCCAGCCAGTTCCAGCTCTTCCGCGACTGGCGTACGGCATTCAAGTTCATGCCGATGCTGATGGCGTTGGGCGTGGGCATGTGCATCTCGAACACCAAAGCGATTTTTGAGGCGGTCATAGGCAAGCGCAGCGAGTTTGTGCGCACGCCGAAGTACGGGCGCAGCGTCGATGGCGGTGCAGCAGCGCTGCCCGGCGCGGTCCGTCCCAAGCGGAAGAACCACTGGCTGCCGTATGTGGAGATGGGCTTCGGCGTTTACCTCGGACTCTGCGCGCTGCTGTCGATGGCCAGCGTCTGGGGCATGCTGGGCAGCCCATTCCTGATCATCTTCTCGTTTGGATTCTTCTATGTCTCGGTGCTGAGCTTCCAGGCCCGCCGCGAGGTGGTGGTGGAAAAGACCGCTGCGCCCCAGGTCGTACGCGAGACGGTTTGATCGCCTCAAGCCCAGGGACTGCAGTCCCTGGGCTCGTGATGAACGCCGTCCTTCGACTCGCTTCGCTTGCTCAGTAGATAAAAATAACCGCTCCATGGAGCGGTTATTTATTGCGAGGGGAGGGACTCGAACCCACATCCCTTTCGGGACCAGGACCTAAACCTGGCGCGTCTGCCAATTCCGCCACCCTCGCGGGAACTTTTCTGAAACTGCCGCGTCTAATCATACGAAACGAGCGGCCGCCGGGCCATAGCGAAAACGCCCGCCGCCGCCCATGCCTGAAAAACCCGGGCGATCCCTCCGCCGCTTGCGGCTTGGCAGTTGTTCGGTTACCAGAAAAACTGCCAAGCCGCAAACGGCGGAGGACGCAGAGGACCTGCCGTTGGGAGTCATGCCATGAAGATTCCAGTTCAGTGTGACCGATGCGGGCGGAAGATGGCGATCGAGTCACAGCCGGGGCGCGGGCGATGCGTCTGCGGGCGCGAGGTGCGTATTCCCTCGGCCATTGCGGCTATGCCCGTGACGCGGATCGAACCGGCCGCCGCGGTGGCGGCGGAAGATCGCGCCGTGCAGAAATGCCGCGAGGCCGAGGGCGTGTTGGCGCGGGTGTTTCCGTGGCTGGTCAGTGGACTGCTTCACGTGGCGCTGGGGCTGGTCATGATGCTGCTGGTTATCATGGTCGCCCAGAAGCCCCAGTCGCCCATCACGGTGCAGAGCGGGTATAGCGACGCCCTGGTGATGCGCATGGCGGACCCGGAAAGACCGAATACCCACGCCCTTGATCCAGCAAGGAACGCGCCTCCCTCGCAGCGGCTCTGGAAGGGGCCCGTCGCGCCAGACCCGGGGCGCCCTGACAAACCGCAGATCAGGACGATCCTGGGGCCGAGTCTGGCCCGGACGAGTGAACCATCGCCCAGCGAGGGGCCGATATTCCGCACGGGGCCCCCGCAGAGGGATCGCAATGACAGATCGTTCCCGCCCCGCGGCCTGCCGGCGGACGACACGGTATTCGTGATCGACCGCAGCGGGTCGATGTCGGACTCGTTCGGCTACCTCTGCGATCAGATCAACCGAGAGGTGACGCGCCTCAAAGCAGGTCAGCGTTTCGCCGTGATCTTGTTCGACAGCGGTGCGCCCATCGAGTTTCGCAAAGGTCTGGCGGCGCCCACCGCCGAGGTGCGGCTGGCCCTGGCGAGGTTCCTCTTTCAGGTCAAGCCCCTGGGACAGACGGATCCCCAACCGGCCCTGAAGCGAGCCTTCGCGGCGCTGAGAACCGACAGCAGCGCCGATCGCAGGCAGCTGGTGCATCTGCTCACCGACGGGGAGTTTCCGGACAACGCCAAAGCCATCCGCCTCGTGACGGCGCTGAACGCGCAGCGGTTCGTGCAGGTCAACACGTACCTCTACGGCAGCCGCTCGGGCGTGGCCGAAAGCACGCTTAAGACCATCGCCGCGGAGAACCACGGCGAGTACCATTGGATTAAAGCGGAATGAGAGCAAACGCCGGTTGCATTGGCGGCGAAACATCCGCTAAAATGAAAACCGTTTGTGCAGGAGTGATTCGAGATGGCTGCAGACTTCCGCTGTGAACATTGTGGACAGATGGTGCGGCTTGAAGGCGATATCGGCAAATCGGCCCGCTGTCCTCATTGCCAGAAGATGACGGTGGTGCCGGCCGGTCTTGCCGCTCTGCCTCGTCCGCACGTTGCGCCCACTGCGGAGCGCGGCGTCGTGGCGACAGTTTCGCAGACGCCGCCCCCGCCTCCAGGGCAAGACGAGGAGCCCGTGGAGGAGGAAGAAAGCCATCGCGAGGAAGCCATGATGATCGTCATGGCCCGCTCGATGCCCTGGGTCGTCAGCCTCTTCCTGCACGCGGCATTGGCGCTGATCATGTTCTTCCTGGTGATCATGGTGTTCAACCCGCCGATGGACCCCAACAAAGTCGTCGTGCCCTCGGCCAACCTCAGCCCCGATCCCGGTGGCAACTTCAATACGCGCGAACAGACGGCCAAGGCCGTCAGCAACCGCACCAAGGCCGCCTCGCCGAATTACTCCAAGAAAGAGTCGGCCTTGATCACCGACGCCAGTCGCACCAACAAGCAGGTCACCGTGTACAACCAAGGCGGCAGTTCCGGCGGGGGCAGTCCGACCGCGGGCCTGGCCGGCGGCGCCGGAGCGCCTAAGGCGGGGCTGTTCGGCACCGGCGGAAATGCCCACCATATCGTGTATGTCATCGACCGGTCCGGTTCCATGAGCGACAGCCTCGAACTGGTCAAGCGCGAATGCGCCGCCTCCATGGGACGCCTGCAGCCCAGCCAGGACTTCCACATCATCCTCTTCGCCGAAGGCGCGCCGCTGGAACCGGTCTCGAAAAAACTCGTCTCGGCCAATGACGCCTCGAAGCTTGAGGCCGTCAAGTTCCTCAGGGGCGTGCAGGCCCAGGCCCAGACCGACCCGCTCCCCGCGCTGAAGCGAGCCTTTGCCGTGCTCTCGGCGGCCAACCCCAAGCTGCCCGGAAAGCTGCTGTTTCTGCTGACCGACGGCGTCTTTCCCGACAACGAAAAGGCCCTGGCGACCATCCGCACCCTCAATGCCCGCAAGGACGTACACGTCAACACGTTCCTCTACGGCAACAGACCGCCCGTGGCCGTTGAAGTGCTCAAGACCATCGCCAACGAAAACGGCGGAAGGTATAAATTTATCTCCGGCGAAGAGTAAGATATGAAACGCAGAGCCATTATCCTGGTGAGTTTGATCCTGACGGCCGCCGGCGCCGCCCCGGCCGACTCGATCACGCTCAAGCTGCCATACCCCGAAGGCATCGTCATCACCAACGTCAAGGACGGCAGCATCTATTTTCGCCTGGCGAACATGAAACCGATGATCGGTCCGCTGGCCGAACTGCAGGAAATCTCCATCAGCGGCATCGCGGATCTGGATGCCGCCGAAAAGCTCCTCAAGTCGCGACAGTACGATCAAGCCCTGGCCGCCTACGAACAGTTGCTCAAGAAGCCTGCCCCCGACGACAAACCATGGTTGGGGCAGTTGGTCTCTTACCGGATTCTCACGACGGCGGTGCGGGCCAAGCAGATCGACCGGGCCGTGGCCGCCTGGCTGTCGCTGATGGACGCCAATGAGGCCTCCGCGCCCATCATCGCGCTGCGACCGGCAGTTCCCACGGAAAAGGGCGACGCCGTCGATCGCGCCATCGACCTGCTGGCCGGCAAAGAAAACCAAACCAGCCCCGCCTATCGTAACGCGGTCGATCCCTACCGCATGAAATTGCTGCAACTGCAGGGTCGCAACGCCGAGGCCGCCACCCTCGCCGAAAAGATCAGCCGCTCCGCCCAGCCTGACCCGGGAACCCCCCAAAGCGGGCGCGTGGCGTTCGTCAGCAAGATCGAGGCCGCCGAGCAGTTCCTCCGGAGCCAGCAGAGCGACAAGGTGCTCTCGACGCTGGATCCGCTGATGGAGCAGTTCAACGAGGCTGAACTGGTTCGGGCCCTGCTGGCGACGGGGCAGGCGCAACTGGCGTTGGGCAAGGCGGCGGGCGAACCGCAGCGTCAGACCCTGCTCTGCCAGGCGACGCTCAGCGCCATGCGCGTGCTGATGCTGGGCAGCGCCGCCGACGACGACAAGGCCCGGGCGCTTTGGGTGGCGGGGCAGGCCAGTGAATCTTTCAAAGACCCCAATACCGCCGCGGCCAAAAAGTGTTACGAGAAGATCATCGCAGACTACCCTCGCACCGTGACGTCCACGGCGGCCCGCCAGGCTTTGACCCGGTTGAAATGACACTCATGACGCAGGCAGAACCCCGCGTCGGCAGCAGGATGAAATACCTTTAGGGAGATTGGCGCATGCTGGCACAAGCACAGGAAATGAAATGGTTTGATGCACTGTTTATCGACTGCGGGTTCGTCGGATGGGTGCTGTGGCTACTGAGCATCCTGGCCGTGGCGCTGATCGTCCAGTATTTCATGATGGTGCGCCGCATGAACATCATGCCCACGGCCCTGCGAGAGCAGGTCCAGCAGATGTTCGAGGAACGTCAGTACCGCGCCGTGATCGACCTGACGGAAAACGAACCCAGCTTCATGGGCTACGTCATGCATGCGGCGTTGAATGAGGCCGCCCATGGATACCCCGCCATGGAGCGCGCGATGGAGGAGGCCGCCGAGGAGCGCACCACCAAGCTGCTGCGAAACATCGAGTGGCTCAACCTGATCGGAAACGTCGCCCCGATGCTGGGGCTGCTGGGAACAGTGCAAGGCATGATCATGGCCTTCTTCGAGATCGTCAAGATGGGCACGGTCGCCCCCGAGCTGATCGCCAAGCCGATCGGTCTGGCGCTGGTGACGACGATGGAAGGGCTGATGATCGCCATCCCCGTGCTCTCGTGCTTTACCTTCCTGCGCAACCGCATTGACTCGCTGACCAGCGAAGCGATGACCGCCTGCCAGGAGTTGATCGCGACGTTCCGTCCCGCCGGGCGCAGCTAAAGGCCCCGGCGGCCGGGAGGAACTGCCATGGCCAAAAAGAACTTATTTGCCGACAGCAAGGCCGACATGAACATGACGCCGATGATCGACGTCACGTTCCAGTTGATCATCTTCTTCATGCTCACCAGCCAGAGCGCCTCGGACGAACTGGACCTGCGGATCAGCCTCTCGCGTCCCAAGGTCAGCCAAGCCTTGACCGATCAGGCCGTCCGCAAAGCAGGCAACCGCGTGATCGTCAACGTGGTGTCCTATGATTCCGACCCCAAGTACAAGGGCAGGACCGTCCCCGAGCATCTGCGCGGGCGAGCGGACTACTACATGATCCTCATGCCCGTGCGACAGGTCGGTGACGAACGCAAGCGGCAAATCAAGCCCCAAAACGCTCAAAACCTCGTGCCCATGCTGCAAGACCGCAAAATAGCCGCCCATGACGCCAAGAACAACGATAAGGAGTTCACCATGGTGGTGCGGGCCGACAAACGCACTCGATGGGATGAGGTCTGGCCGGTGGTCAAGGCCGGCACCGATGCCGATATCCCAAAGATGAATATGTCGGCACTGCCCAAGAAGGGAACGGAATAACCATGGCTAAATCCACCAAACAAATCGCCGGCGAAGAAGCCGTCCATTATGTTCCGCCCCGCAAAAAGCGAGAGCGACCTAAAGCCGCAATGCAGCCGCCCATGACGCCGATGATCGACGTGACCTTCCAGTTGATCATCTTCTTCCTGGTCGGTTTCCAGATGCGCGAGACGGAAGGCCTGATTCCGTCGGCTCTGCCCCAGGGCGATATCGGCAAGAGTGCCGAACCGGAGATTTTCAAGAAGGTGTTCATCCGGGTGCAGGCCCAGGGCGACCTGAAGGACCGCGCCGTCTACCAGATCAAGGAGACGCTGATCCAGACGACGGACCCCGAGGAACTCAGGGTCTATCTGGAAGGCCAGAAGCAAAGCCAGAACTCCGACAAAGTACCCGTGGTCATCCAGGCCGACGGGGATGTGCAATGGGAGTTCATCGTCGAGGCCTTCAACGCCGCGGTGCGCGCCAAGCTCAAGAATGTGGCCTTTGCCTCCAGCGACAGCATCTGACGGGCGCACCGGGGAGAGCCGACATGGATAACGAACGAAAATCAGCTTTGGGCCTGCCTCTGCGTGCCGCCGCGGTCGTCCTGGTCGCCGCCCTGTTTGGCGGCGCCGCCTCCGCCCAGGACGCCGGCGCCGACAGCGGGGCTTTGCAGACGATCGACCCGATCGCCCTGCATCGCCTGATGCAGGACATGGGCATGTGGGAGGCGGTCAAGTACCAGCAGTCGCTGTTGTCGGCACAGGGCGGGGCGGCCCAGGATGTCATCGCCATCGAGACGCTGGTTCGCCAGGCTAAAGACCGGGAACACAACTTTTCACACGAGCAGCGCGTCGCATGGCTCAATGAAGCCATCGTGCGGCAGCTCCGCGTGGTCGAGGCCGCCAAGGTCGACGACAAGGCTGATTTCAAGACCCGGCTCAAGTACGCCGAAGCGCGGTTCCAATTAGCCGCCATGAGCGGGCTCGACCGCGTGCAGAGTCCGTACGGGCTGGATATGATCTTCCTTCGCGGCAGCGAGGAAGACCGGCGGATGATCGTGCTGCTCACGCGCAACGCCGCGCCGCTGGTGGTGGACCTGCTCGATCGCCTGCGCGACCAGATCAACAACTGCACCACGCTGGAACAGATCACCCTCGAAAAGCCCCGCCTGGAAGACCTGCGCAGTAAAGTGCTGCCGATCGGCATGTGGATCCTGCTCTATCGCGGGCTGGCTCTGCCGCAAGACCACCCGGAGCGGGCCTACTATCTCTCGCAGGCACAAGGCGCCGGCAACGAGTGCGCCAAGAAAGACATCGACGTACACCGCGGACTGCTGGTGGAAGGCACCGCCGCCGGAGCGCTGGGGCAGACCGAGCGAGCTCTCAAGCTCCTGCGCCAGGTCGACGGCGAAGATTACGACCCGGATCTCGTGGGGCCGCGCGTCCAGGCCCTGTTCGAGATCCCGCGCGTCCTGGCCGGCGGCGGGCAGTACACCGAAGCCATGACCGCCATCGACGAGTTCTACAAGAAGTCCGTCGCGATGATCAAACGAGGCTACACGCCCGACGACCTCGCTCCCCTCGCGACCGCCATCGAGGTGGAGCAGGATGTCAGCGCTGTGATCTTGCGCAGCTACGTTTATGACGCCGCCGCGGCCAAGAGTTCCGACGCCGCCAAGGCCGCCGACTACCGCGGCCAGGCCCTCAACGTTCTGGTGGAGTTCATCAACAAGCACAGCGGGCGAGCGGACGTGCAGGAGACGCTCTACAAGGTCATCGTCCGCAAGTACGCCGCCAACATTAAGCTCGAGGACCCCGAGACGCTCAAGAAGGCCAATCCCGTCGTGCTGATGGCCTTGGCGATGGGCAATTATCAGACCTGGAACGACCCGAAGCTCTCCGAAGCGCAGCGCCTGCAACTGATGGCCGGTCCGGAAAAGGCTCTCAAAGAGTTGCTGGCCCGCAAGGACGATCCGGCGGCCGTCAAGATGCGCCCCCAGGCGCTGTGGTATCTGGCCAAGATCGAGCTGGTCAAGCGGGAGACTCTGTCGGCGGCGCGGACGTACTTTGAGATCGCGTCCAAGCACCCGGCAAACGGCCTGGCGCCGGGCAGCGCCTTCAACAGCGTCGTCTGCTATTCGGGACTGGTCGGCGAAATGCAGGAGAAGAACCAGTCGATCAGCCCGAACCTGCGACGCGAGTACGTCAAGGCCCTGGAGGCGCTGCTGGAGAAACCCGAATGGGTCCAGGCCGCCCAGCAGGCGGCGAAGGCGGCGGGGGAGGATCCCAACAGCGTTCTGACACACTACTACGAGTTGGGCGTGGAACTGCAGCGGCTGGCCGAAGCCATCGGCAATTCGGCGGAAGTGCTCAACGAGAAGATCGCCCTGCGCAAGCGCGCGGCGGCAGCCTATCGCAGAGTGCCCCCGATCGACCTGGGCGCCTACATGGAGGCGCAGTATTGGGCGCTCGATATGGAAGCGGAGAACGTCGACGCTTCCAAGGAAAGCACCACCCCGCCGAGCATCAAGGAAATCGGCGACCTGGTCTCCCAGGCGATGGAATACAGCAATAAGGCCGCAGCCGAAGCGGCCAAACCCACGGCGGCGGCACAGGCGAAGATGCTGCGGGAGTACGGTTCGCGGGCGGCGTACCTGGCGGCCACCGTCAAGTACAATCACCAGGGCATCGTGATCCAGGCGCTGAAGGAACTGGATGAGCTGCCCAAGAAGTGGCCGGGGACGACGGTCATCGAGGCCAGCAAAGAGTTCCGCATCCGCAAGCTGATCGAGAACGGGAACATCGAGGAAGCGCGGGTGAGCCTGAACGATTTCGTCTCGCAATACAGTGATCGCAGCGGTCCGCTGATCGACCTGCTCATCGCGAACATTCAGAAGACGATCAAGCAGCTCGATCAGGGCGCCCGAGGCCCTACCACCGAGGCACGCCTGAAGTCGTATCGCGACGGCTACGCCAAGTTCGCCAGGATGCTGTACGAAACCAAAGACAACGCCGATGCCCAGACGCTGCTGGATCGCAAGCAGCTCTACGGCGACGCCTTGATTATGGCCGGTCAGTTCGCCGAGGCGCTGACGTTGTTTGAGGAGATCTCCGCCGCGCAGACGGCCGACCGGGAGGTTAAGGAAAAGGCCATCAGCAGCAAGTTCGATGCTCGCCACCAGGCCCTCGTTCAAGTCGGCGCCGATCCCGAACAGGTGTATGCGATCTGCCGCAAGGCCCTGGACGACCTGTCGGCAGAGTTCGTGCGATCGACGTTCGTCGCGCGCGATCTTCAGAAGGTCGTCGTCAGCCTGGGCAAGGCCTTGGGCAAGGACGGCTCGCCCGCGCAGTCGAAGCCTGGCGAGGCCCAGACGAAAGAGCAGTTGGCCAGCCTGTGCCTTCGGGGGCATCGAAAGTTGATGGACCGGTTGGCGGCGGACGAGAAAGAGGGGATCGCCTTCGACGCCAAGACGTTCTGGGGCTTGGGGCGCAGCTATGAAGGGCTCAAGAAGTTCGACGAGGCCCTGAAGATCTACCAGCGCCTGACTCAGGGTTTCGACAAGGCCCGCCAGGCGGAGCAGTACTGGGAGTCGGAACTGGCCAACTGCCGCTGCTGGCTGGAAGCGTTCCGCTCCGATCGCGGTAAAATCGAGAACCTGAATGTGTACGTCAAGAAGCTGGAGGACGCCGATAAGACCTTCGGCGGCAAGTACCCCGGATTCAATGCGATCAAGGCGGACATCCGCCAGATCCTGAACTGACGGGCCGTGCTTGATATCGAGGGCGGCAGCTAGTATTCTCAAGAGATGTTCGGCGGCATAGCCAAGCGGACCAAGGCGACGGATTGCAAATCCGTTATTCGTGGGTTCGAATCCCACTGCCGCCTGTCGAATGGGCTTCATGACGAAGCCCGCAGTTGCGGCGCCGGCGGGCGGGCTTGGGGCTCGGTCCCCTGACGCATCAACGAGGTGCGGCATGCTCAAACACGTGATGGCAGGATGCGCGATCGTGGGCCTTCTGGCGGCGATGGCGGCAGGGGCCTCCCAGCTCCTGGTGCTCAAGGACGGACGCTCTTTCAAGGGCGAAGTCACCAAGACCCCCGAGGGATACCGCGTCGCGACGCGCATGGCGGTCTTGACCTTTACCGACGAGCAGGTCGAGAAGGTCGTCGAACAGGCCGACCCCATCGACGAGTACAACCAGCGGGCCGCCAAAATCGACGCCAAGGATGCCCGGGCGCATCTGCAACTGGGCCAATGGGCCCAGCAGAAGGGACTGCTCGATTCGGCCAGGACCGAGTACGAAAAGACCCTCGAAATCGATCCCTCCATCGAAATGGCCAAGACGCTGCTGGCCCAGGTCAACGAGAAGCTCAATACCCCCGCCGAGGCGCCCCAGGGCGGCGTGGCGGTCGCTCCGCCAGGCGCCACCGTGCCCGCGCAGACGCCCCAGGAGTGGCTGGTAACGAACGAAGGCATCTACAAGATCCGCATGGGCGAGTTCAAGCCCGGTCGCGACTCGCTGCCGGTCCGCTTCCGCAACAACGTCCTGGAAAAATTCGTCAACGTGATGCGAGGTCGCAAGGACATCTCCGGCGCGACCTTCGACGAGAGCCGCTTCAACGTCCTGTCCGCCGCCGACAAGGCCAAGTACATCGTGACCAACACGCAGTGGGACGACCCGCTCCGCAACGACATCCTGCTGCTGGGCGACCCGCAGCCGCTGCGGGAGTTCCGCGGTCGCATCTGGGCGGTCATGCAGTCTCAGTGCGCCGCCGTTCAGTGCCACGGCGGACCTCAGGGCCAGGGCAGTTTCAGGCTCCTGTCAACGCCCGCCCGCAACGAGCGCGTCGACTACACCAACTTCCTGATCCTCAGTTCGATGCGCCACGGTCAGTGGTCGCTGATCGACCGCCAGCAGCGCGAAGACTCGCTGCTGCTGACGTACCTTCAGCGCAAAGACGCGGTTCGCCCCACGCAGGTACACCCCGGGCGCGATCTGGCCCCGATCTATGTCGACGTCAAGACCGGGCCTTACAAACAGATGCTGGACTGGATCGCATCGCTCAAGGGCCCGCCCGAGGGCGGCGAGTATGGCGTGACGGTGACGTTGCCCGCCGGCAAGGCGGCCGAGCCCGCCGGGGCCAAGGGCGCCCCGGTCACGGAGTAATTCGATCGACCGACTCCTAAGCTGGGATCCGATGTGCAGTACTTGTTGATCGTGGTGCTGGCTGTAGCGATGGGGGGATCCGTGGTGTCATTCCTGGTCATGGCTCGCCGCCAGCGGCGGCGCTGCGGGGCCCTGACCCGCCAGGCCTGCCAGTTGAACCTCCGGTTCTCGCGCGACGACCCGTTTGGTCTCGACGCGCTTTACGGACGATTTGCTCTGATCGCCGGCGGGCACAGCCCCCATGCCCACAACGTGGCGTATGGGCGAGTCAACGGGCACGCGGTGAGGGCGTTCGACTTCCACAACGAGTGTGGACACGGGATCAGCCGCTTGGCGCGACACTACAGCGTGCTGGTCGTCGAGATGGATCGCGACCTTCCGTCGGTACTGATGTGGCACGAACAGGATGTCGCCGCCGCGCCGCTGGCGCTTCAGCGGCATCACTGGCGGCTGAACAGTTGGCTCTGTCGCGGGGATCGCGCCGTCGCCGGGGCATTGAGCGTGATCGGCGCCGATACGCTGGCGCCGCGGAGCATGGAGTCGCACGGCGGTGCGGTGATGGTGTGGCAGGCGGTGGACAGCAAGGGCCAAGCCTACGCCGGGCAGTTCATCGACCTGGCGCGCGTCAGCGACCTGGTGGTGCGGGCGCTGAGCGAACCGGCGACGCCGCAACAGGAAGATTCCATAACGTGATGATTTCTCGCATGCCGAAGTGTCCCTGTAGTAGAATAGTGCCAAGCTATCTTTTGGAAAGGTTTCATCATGACCGAATCCCATAAGGAATCCGGCGCAAGGCCTGGCTCCCCCTCGCCGAGCAAGCAGAAACTCCTGCTGGTCGTCGGCGGCATCATCGCCGCGGCGGTGCTGGCGATCTGGTTCATCTACTTTGTGACGCGCACTGAAGAAGGGCCCAACAAGGCCCGCGCGGGGGTCATGGCGGCCGTCGATAGCGCTGACGCGCTCTATCATCGGGCGCTGGGCTTGCTCTCCAGCCCCGTGTATGAAGATATCGCTACCGGAAAGCCCGGACCCTATACGGTCGACGGAGATCCGGTGGTGACCAAGGACACGATCCGGCTCAGGCCTCCGGGGGCCGTCAATCCCCAGGCGATCGAGGCGCTGACGCAGGCCAAGGCGATCATTGAAAAGGGACTGGCCGACAACGCCGAGGCCGACGCCAGCGTCAAGGCCATCGCCCATCACGTCAATGCCCGCGTGCTGTGGCTGCGGGGCTTTTACTTCGACCAGAAAGCCCTCAATCAGCGATGGGACGCGCAGCGGGGCGCCAGCGGAATCGACCGCATGGTCAGCGTCTTGCAGGCGCAGTCGGCGTTCCTGGCCCAGTACGACAAGATGCTGAACCTGCCCGACGGCGACGTGCGGCAGATCATGGAGACGACGCAGGCCGAACTGACGGATGTCGAGAAGGAACACGAGGCCGCCTCCAAACAGATCATCTACCTGGGCAACGAGGTGGCGTCGCTGCGCGACCAGATCGCGACGTTGTCGCAGAAGGCCCGGGAGAGCCGGACTCAGAGCCGCCTTGTCAACGGACCCAAGAGCCTCGAGATGGTCGAGCAGGCGATCGCAGATGAAGCCCAGATCCGCCAGATCGAAGGCAAAATCGCCACCAACCAGGACCAGGTGCAGCAACTGCTCGAACAACGCCGCATGCTGGGCGTGCGGATCAATTCCGGACGCGGCAAGATCAAAGCCGCCCAGGATATGCTCGCGCACCGAAAGGAGCAGTTGGGACGCCGCAGCCAGCAACGAGAGGACTGCCTCAAGCTGATCAACGAGTCCCAGCAGGCCATCGTCAAAGAAGTCAGCGGGGTCAACAAGGCGGCACAGGGCGCCAAGGCCGACGAAGCCGAGGCGATGAAAGAGTACGCCGACTCCCAGAAGGAACTGGACCAGTCGTTTACCCAGGCCCAGGCCACCTCCGCCGAAGCCCTCGCTGAAAAGGGCAACGTTCTGGCCCGTGTGGCGGGGTTGCAGTCGACACAGGCGGTCTTCGCCCGCCGTCTGCTGGCCCTGAAGACGTCCATCGCCGAGGTGTGGTCCAAGACCGGCGCCGAGGCGGCCGCGCCTGATGAGGTCGGGCAGCTCGGGGCGTACCTGGCGGACCCCGAGGCGACGGCCAACGAATCGCTGAAGAATTACGACGAGGTCATTCGCAATTACCAGTTGGCGATTCAGAGTCTCCAGGACAACGAAAAGGTCTATCGGTGGATGTACCAGGGCGAACTGGCGGCGGCGTATCTGGGATACTCTCAGGTGAAGAACGACCCGGACAAGCTGCGCAAGGCCAACGAGATCATCACGGACGCCCTCAAGGATAAGGAAGCATCGCCGTACCTTCGCCCGGTGGTGCGTCTGCGAGATTCCGTCGCGGCAGCCACGACGCAGCCGACCGATTCGCCGGCGCCCAAGACGCCCGCGACCGCGCCTGAGGTTTCTCCGGCAGCGCCGGAGGCTCCGCCGATCGAGCAGTGACGCGATAGCGCTTGTGGGCGAAGGCGGCGGATATTGTTCAGAGGCGCGAGCCTGCGACGAAGGGCACTGGCGTGGGCAAATATACCTACAAAGCAATGGAGGAAATGGCGGCGGAATTGGCCGCCGGCCTTGCGCGCCTGAGAAAGGGGTATGTCGACGCCGCCGAGTCGCTGGCGATGATCCTCGATGACGATCAGGAGTATCCCTACGATTTCGTCGTGTTCCGCCTGACCGGGTATCGCCCCAGGAGCATCGACAAGTCCACCCCCCGCCCGATGCTCGGCTCGAAATTGCGACAGGATCTTCTGCTGATGATGATGAAGATCTGCGACAGCTTCGACCTGCGCCCGTCCGAATACGAAGAGCCGGTCGTAGACAGCCAGGCCGTGGCCAATCGCTTCAACGTTTCGACCAAGACCATCCAACGATGGCGCCAGCGCGGCCTGCCCACGCGCAAAATGCTCTTTCCCGACGGGCGACGCCGCGTCGTTTTTCTCGAAAGCTCGCTGCAGCGGTTCATCGGGTTCCAGGAAGGCGACGTGAGCCGCTCGGTGCGTTTCACGCAGATCAGCGAGCAGGAACGCCGCGACATCTTTCGCCGCGCCAAGCGGATGGCCACGTTCACGCACTGCTCGCTCGGCGACGTCGCCAAACGCCTCGCGGCCCGCACCGGGCGAGCCGTCGAGACGATTCGCTATACGCTGCGAAACCACGATATCGAGCACCCGGAGGACCCGATCTTTCCCTTCCTGTCGGCCCCGCTCAACGACCAGGAAAAGATCGCCATCTACCGCGGATATCTGCGGGGCTTCGCCGTGCCTGCGCTGGCCGAACGCCACCACCGCACCCGCGGAACCATCTATCGCGTTGTCAATGAAGTGCGGGCCCAGCAACTGCTCAAGCGACCCATCAGCTACGTCTATAGCTCGCAGTTCGACCTGCCCAACGCCGATGACATCATCATGTCCGCGGTGCCCCTGGACGCCGAGGCCACCAAGCCCGCCCCGCGCCCGCCGGCCGACCTGCCCCCATACCTGCGAGCGCTCTACGACGTGCCGCTGCTGACGCCCGAAGGCGAGAAAGACCTCTTTCGCCGGTACAACTTTCTCAAGTACCAGGCGGACAAACAGCGAAAGCAGATCGATCTCAACCGCATCCGCACGCACAAGCTGCGGGAGATCGAGGACCTCCTGCTGCAGTCCAACGTCGTCAAGAACCAGATTATCCGCTCGAACCTGCGCCTGGTGGTCTCGATCGCCAAGAAGCACATGGGCAAAGCCCAAACGCTTTTCGAGCTGATCAGCGACGGCAACGTGTCGCTCATGCGCGCGGTGGAGAAGTTCGACTACACGCGAGGCAACCGCTTCAGCACCTATGCCTCGTGGGCCATCATCCGCAACTTTGCCCGCAGCGTCCCCAAGGAGCAGTACCAGCTCGACCGCTTCGCCACCGGAAACGAAGAAGTGCTCGATATCGCCGCCAGCCTGCGCACGTACGACCCCAATGAACTGAACCTGCGAGAACTGCGAGAGAGCATCGACGCTGTCTTGACCCGCCTCAACCCGCAGGAACGGGCCATCCTCATTGACCACTACGGCCTCGACCCCTCCGGCAAGGGCAAGACGCTCGAGCAGCTCGGCCGCCAGTTGGGCATCTCGAAGGAACGCGTTCGTCAGATCGAACTGCAGGCGATGAAGAAACTCCGCGGGTTCATGCAGCCCGAGCAGTCAGACCTGATGGCCTGAAGACCGTTGTGAGAGAACTCGCAACTCACAACTCACAACTTATAGGGTCGTTGTCTGCACGTCGGTGTCTTCCTCTTTCTTCCTGCGACGGGGCAGCGGGGGGGAGAAGAGGCAGCACGCGGTGATCACCGTGCCCAGCGCCAACACAACCAGCCCGCGCCGGGTGGGGGGATTGCTCAACCGCCGGCTGATGTGCAGCAGCCATGGCGGCGGGGGCTGCGGGCGTGGGTGAGGCGTGGGGCGCAGCAGGTCCGGGGGGTCGGCCGGTCCGACGGCGGGCATGACCTCTTCAGCCTCGGGAACGACGGACAATTGATTTTCCGCCAGGCGTTTGGTCAGCACCTCATCGACGGGCAACTGGGCGATGAGCTTGTCGTTGGCGGCGACAAGCACTTCCATATCCTGCACCTGGGCCTTCTTGGTATCCAGCAGGTACTGGTTGTGGTATGCCTGATTGACAATCATCGGCAGCAGTACGGCAGAGCCGAACACTGTCACCGCCGGCACGGTCAGCATGAGAAAGCCGACCATGCGTCCCGACGCATGGAGCACCCGCCGCGCGGGGGGGCTATCGCTTGTTCCAGGTTGCAGCGCCATAGACCGCCTTGTCTTTGAGCGCCTCTTCGATTCGAAGCAGTTGGTTGTACTTGCAGACGCGATCGGTCCGGCAGGCGGACCCGGTCTTGATCTGCCCGGTGTTGCGGGCGACCGTCAAGTCGGCGATGGTCGTATCCTCCGTCTCGCCGCTGCGATGGCTGACGACGGCAGTCCATTGGTTGCTCATCGCCAGGTCGATTGCCGCCAGGGTCTCGGTGAGCGTCCCGATCTGGTTGAGCTTGATCAGGATGCTGTTGCCGCATTTTTCCTTCAGCCCGCGCTGGAGGAACTTGATGTTGGTCACGAACAGGTCGTCGCCGACGAGCTGGATCTTGTCGCCCATCTTGGCCGTCAGCTTCGCCCAGCCGGCCCAGTCGTCTTCGGCCAAGCCGTCCTCGATGCTGCGGATGGGGTACTTCGCGCACCATGACGACCAGATGTCGATCATTTCGTCGCTGGTGGCCACGCGCGACGGGTCGCTCTTGAAGAAGCAGTAGCCGGTCTTGCCGATCTCCTTGGCGGCGTTGGCCATCTCGCTGGCCGCCGGGTCCAGGGCGATCCAGATATCCTTGCCGGGCTTGTAGCCGGCCTTCTCGATGGCCTTGCAGATCAGCTCCGGGGCCTCGTCGTTACGCTTGAGGCTGGGGGCGTAGCCGCCCTCGTCGCCGACGGACGTGTTGTATCCGTTGTCCTTGAGCACTTTCTTGAGGGCGTGGAAGACTTCCGTCCCCATGCGCAGGCCTTCGGAGAAGCTCTTGGCGCCCCAGGGCTGAACCATGAACTCCTGGAAGTCGACCGTGCCGTCGGCGTGCTTTCCGCCGTTGAGGATGTTCATCATCGGCACCGGCAGGGTGACGGCCTTGTCGGAGCCGATGTACTGGAACAGCTCCTTGCCGGCGGCGTTGGCGGCCGCCCGGGCCACGGCCAGCGAAACGCCCAGCAGGGCGTTGGCGCCGAAGTTGCCCTTGGTGGGCGTTCCGTCGGCCTTGATCATCGCATTGTCGATGCCGGCCTGGTCGGTGGCGTCTTTGCCGACGACCAGGGTCTTGAGTTCTTTGTTCACATGGCCGACGGCCTTGAGGACGCCCTTGCCGAGGTAGACCTTCTTGTCGCCGTCGCGCAGCTCGACGGCCTCGTTCTCGCCGGTGCTGGCGCCGCTGGGAACGGCGGCGCGGCCCATGATTCCGCCATCGAGATAGACATCGACCTCGACCGTGGGATTGCCGCGGGAGTCGAGAATCTGTCGCCCAACTATGTTGCTGATCTTTGTAGACATCGACGCTTTCCTTCTTCCTTTATCGGTTCACGATTTCAAAGGCCCTTAGCCATTCACAGGTATCGCAATTTTCTACAGAGCCCCCACCGCCCGCAGCCATGCCTGGGTCATCAGGGCGTTGCCAGCGGGGCTTGGGTGTACACCGTCGCCGGCCCAGAAGGCTGGTTCGCGCTGCGTTGCCGCAGCGGCGAAGAGGCCGTCAAAGGGCACGAAGATCGCGCCAAACTCGCGGGCGAGCTTTCTGGCAGCATTGATCTTGGCATCGAGATCGAGCCGCCATTTCTCGCGGTCGGCAGGGCAGGGCAGCACGAACGGTTCGCACAGGATGAACTTGGCGCTGAGCTTGGCACGCGCGTCGGTCAGGATCGCGCGGTAGTCGACCTCGTACGCCTCTGCCGTGGTGGGGCTGTTGCTGTCAAACGCCCGCCACGTGTCGTTGATGCCGATCAGGATCGAAACCCAGTTGGGTTTCAGGTCGATGCAGTCCGCCTGCCAACGGGCCTTGAGATCGCACGCGCGATTACCACTGATCCCGCGGTTGAGGAACGTGATCTTCCTGGCCGGATAGGCCGCCGAAATCCACGCCGCGCACGCGGCCGCGTATCCGCCGCCGAGATTATTGTCGTCGGTGCGGCTGCGCCCCCAGTCGGTGATGCTGTCGCCCTGGAACAAAACACGATCATTGTCGTTGAAAACCAATGCCACGGCTGAACTCCTTTTCTTGGCGGATATTTTGCACAACCGCGCGACAATAACAAGCCCAAAAAGCTTTGCCACAGAGATCACAGAGGCCACGGAGAAAGAGGATGAAGGTCGCCATGGCGACACCGGTCGCGCGGGTGCCGTGGCGCGCAGGGCCGCAGGCCCGGAGAGCCACGATCCCCGAACTCAAGGCAGAGCGAAATGTCGCAAACTGCGCGTGGTCGTGGCTGTCGGGCCAAAGCCCTCCCGCCACGGCACCCGGCACTTCTTACTGGCTACTATTCTGCCGCAAGTAGTACGGCAGGTCTTCGGGCTTGACCGACTTCCACAGCCCGCGCCCGGCCGAGCGCGCCTGCCGCTGCAGCCGCGCGAACTCGGCTTTGAGGTGGTGGTCGAAACGCGGATCGGCGTAGGCGTAACCTTCCTCCACCAGCACGCGATTGAGCAGCCGCCCATCGGAGAGGTAGATCCACGCCAGCAGGCGGTCGTACTTGTCGCGAGGCTTCTTTGCCGGTTCGAGTTCCAGCCGCACGTACTGCCCCTGGATGAGTCGGCGCGTGAAGGCGGCGGCCTCGGGTCCAAAATGGGTTCCCGGCTTTGCTCCATGGACGATCTCGGGGGTGTCAACGCCCCAGAAACGAATGCGAGTGTGCGTCTGTGAGCGGGGCGGGTCGGGCGCCTCGATGTCGATCGTGTCGCCGTCAACGACTTTCGTGACGCGGAAGCTCTTGCCGCCGTACTGGGCGAAGTCGCCCTCAGGCGCTCTGCCGAAGAATCCCCCGCGGTCGGCGATGGCCAGCGCCGCCGCTATCGCCAGGGCGATCAGCGATGCCGCGGTCAGGCGGATCCGCCGCTGTCGGCGCCATCGCACCGAGACGGGCACCATCGGGTTGGGGAATCGTTTCACGCCGACAGTCTACAGAAAAGCCCAGGGATTGGAATCCCTGGGGCGTTGGGGGTTCATAATCGCGAGCCGCTATTTCTTCCGGGCGCGTTTGGCGGGTTTGCCCAGGTCGAAGGCGTCGTGGACGCTACGGAGGGCGTCGCGGCCTTGCTTCTGGCTGACGATCACCGAGATCTTGATCTCGCTGGTGGTGATGTTGTCGATGTTGATCTTGCCCTTGGCCAGGGCGGCGAACATCCGCTCGGCCACGCCGGTATGCACCCGCATGCCCACGCCGACGGCTGAGACCTTGGCCAGGTCTTTCTCGACGCTGTAGCGGCATTTCATCTTTGCAGCCAGCGCCGAGACCACTTTCTCGGCGTCGGCCAGGTCGCCCAGGTCGACGGTGAAGGAGATGTTGGCGGTGCCGGATTCGTTTTCGGTCTGGATAATGTCGTCGATGACCACTTTGCCCTGGGCCAGGGCGTGGAAGATCTGCGCGGCGCTGCCGGGGCGGTCGGTGACGTCCTTGAGCGACAGGCGGGCGATGTTTTCCTTCAGCGCCACGCCGCTGACGACAATGCGCTCCATGGATTGTGTTTCGGCCACGATCATCGTTCCTTTGCTGGTGTTGAGGCTGCTGCGAACGTGGATGGGCACGTCATATTTCTTGGCGAACTCGACGGCCCGGTTGTGCAAGACGTTGAAACCCTGGCTGGACAGCTCGAGCATTTCGTCGTAGCTGATGCGGTCGATCTTGCGGGCGTTGGGGACGATGCGCGGGTCGGCTGTGTACACGCCATCGACGTCGGTGTAGTTCTCGCAGACTTCGGCCTTGACCGCCGCCGCCACCGCCACCAGCGTGACGTTGCTGCCGCCGCGCCCGAGCGTGGTGACGTGCCCGTCGGCCGTGACGCCCTGGAACCCGGCGATAATCACGATCCTGCCGGCATCGAGCTGCGCGTGGATGCGCTTGGCGTCGATGCGGTGAATGCGGGCCTTGGTGTGCGCCTCGTCGGTGATCATGCCGATCTGCCCGGCCGTGAAGCTGATCGCCGGCGTGCCCATGTGCTCCAGCGCCATGGCCACCAGCGAGATGGTGACCTGCTCGCCGGTGGCGAGCAACTGGTCGCGTTCGCGTTTGGAGGGTTCGTCGCCGCGGCAGACCGCCTTGGCGAGTTCTTCCAGGCGGTCGGTCTCGTGTCCCATCGCCGAGACGACCATGATGACCTGGTAACCCTTCTTCTGCGCGTCGATGGCGCGCTGGGCCGCCGACCGGATCTTCTCCGGCGTGGCCACGCTCGTACCGCCGAATTTCATGACGATGATTGCCATATCAAGGCGGGAATATTAATGCCTTTGAGGCGGCGTGTAAAGAGGTGCCTTCTTTTGCCGTCAGCCCGAGGATATGAGTTTCTGGTCAACGGCGTCTCGTAATGCTTCCGCTGTCCTGAGAAGCGTGTTGGTGTGTTTGACCATGTCGGTTCTGTTGCGAATATTGCGAAGGCGGCCTTGCTGGCCAAAACCGACGATATCCAGTTCATGAATGATCTTGTTCCGAAGATTGAAGATAGCCTGTAAGGCGCTCTTGTCCATTCCAAGGCTTGAGCCTGAAAGACCGAGAGCTTCTGCAATATGGAAAAGCTCTGTAGCCGACTGGAGGCTGCCAGCGGTCAAAGTCTTGATGTATTCTTCAATCACCTGGGTCTGGTGTGAGGGAGCCGCGAGAATCCTTGCCAGGAAGTTCCTCGCGCCGCCAGACTCCAGTAAATCAGAATCATCTCGAATCTGGCGGGCGATGAACGTCTCGAGACCTGCAGCAACATTCGGATAATTCCGTACCAGCGTCGGTAGAGAGTCACGGATAAGTTGCTTGGCCATCGCGTCAACGCCAGCCGCAGCCATCACCAGCATCGCCCTGAGAAGATCCTGTTGTTCGTCAGTTGGTCTGCCAGGGCTCGTTCCCGCATCAAACGCCTTTAGCAGCGCCGATACAGAATCAAATGTTCGCTCGAGGATCAGAGACGCGTTGTTGCATTCCTCGGCGGATACAGGCATGGAGGACAGTATGTGTATAGCCGGCTTGGCCAAATGCTCTTGTCCTTAGGCCTTCTTCCCAACTGGCGGCCCGTATTGTTCCCGGATACGATCTTCGAGCTCACGGCGATTGCGGGGGTCGGATGCTTCGTAAACACAGACCCATAAGTTCTGGTTGGGGCATGCGGGACTCCACTGTGCTTTTCTGGCGACAATCTTAGACTCTCCAACATCAAGCACAGTCCAACTCCCACCAGGAGCAACACATATGACTACATAAAGCGCATTGGAATTATTGAAGGTTTCCTCGGCAAGTCGCGAGCATGCAAAGGCTTGGCCAACAATTTTCACTGGAACGGTTCTAGACATTCTCTCTTCTCCGGGTGTCCCACACCCTCTGACTGGCCAATCCTCTTGAAAGTGGGCGACCATGTCAAGAGTCTTCGTTACGACATTCTATACCTACCCTTCCTCGGCAACTTGGCGGCGCGCCGGGGGCAAACGCCTTACGGCGTCATTACTAGCGATGCGAACGGACTTCTATTGCCCCGCTGCGGCGCAATCTGGTACAAGACACGCTCTGCAGAAAGGACCGCCATGCCCGCTCGACCGAACGTCCTGTTCATCCTGGCCGACCAGCACAACGCCAAGGTCCTCTCGTGCAAGGGCCACCCGCATGCCAAGACGCCGTACCTGGACCGCCTGGCCGCCCAAGGCGTGCGGTTCGACAATGCCATCGTGCAGAACCCCATCTGCACGCCCAGCCGCGTGTGCTATATATCGGGCCAATACGCCCACAACCATGGCTACTACGGCCTGAGCGGGCCAAAGCCCAAGGGGCTGCCGACGATCTTCGGGCACTTCCGCCGCGGCGGTTATCGCACTGCCGCCATCGGCAAGATCCACTGCCCGGAATACTGGGTCGAGGATGACTGCGATGAATTCCACGACACCTGCGACACCAGCGTCGGCGGGCGGAGCAAGGAGTACGCCAAATACCTCGCCGATCGCGGCCTGACCGACAAGGAAGACCACGCGGCGATGCAGGAGTTCGGCGCCCGTGGCCGCCAGACCATCGAGGGCCGTCCCTCCATGGTCAGCTACGAAGACGGCCAGGAGGGCTGGTCGGTCCGCAAGGCGTGCGAGTTCATGGGCAAGGCGACGACCGAGGGAAAGCCGTTCTTCATGCACGTCTCGCTGCCCAAGCCTCACCAGTGCTACACGCCGGCGCGACAGTTCTGGGACCTGTACGACCAGGGCAAGCTCACCCTGCCGCCCAATGCGGATTACGACATGGAAGCGGCCGGCAAGGCCCCGCACCTGGTCGCCTCGGCCAAGCGATACCGCCAGGACCCATGGCAGCTCTTCGAGCCCAAGACGTTCGAGGCCGGGCGGCTGCGCAAGCTGCACGGATACCTGGGCAACGTCAGCCACGTCGACCACGCGGTGGGGGAACTGCTGGACTGGCTCGACAAGAGCGGCCTGGGCGAGGACACCATCGTCGTCTATGCGGCTGACCACGGCGACTACGCCTGCGAGCACGGCCAGCTCGAAAAGGCCCCGGGCATCTGCTCCGATGCCATCACGCGCGTGCCGATGATGTGGCGCTGGCCGGGGCGGTTCAAGACTGCCCACGTCGAGCGCGAGATCGTCGAGACGGTCGACGTTTCCGCAACCCTGTGCAGCCTGGCTGGCCTGGAGCCCTTCGAGACTTCTGACGGCAAAGATATTTCGCCGCTCCTGGCCGGGCAGAGCCGGTCCATGCACCGCGTTGGCGTGACGGAGTTCGCCCTGAGCAAGTCCATCCGCAAGGGCAAGTGGCGGATGGTGTTCTATCCGGAAGGGTTTTTCGATGAGGGATCGGGCGCCAAGATTGGGACAGTCCCAAACAACGGGACAGTCCCCATTTTCGGCGAGCTTTACGACCTCGACGCCGACCCCTGGGAAATGAAGAACCTCTACTTTGCCCCGCAGTGTCGCGACGTCGTGGCCGACATGACCCGCGAGCTGGCCGACTGGCTGGCCTCGACCACGCGAGTGGCCACGGTGCTGCCGATGGCCGTGTGGGACAGCGATCAGGCGACGACGCGCTACCAGAACACCGTCAACGCCGACGGGAAGATCTCGCCCGATCGCGTCGTTGAAGCAAAGAGGAAGTGGCCGAACTACATTTGACGCGCGACTGGTCTGCCGCATGTGGAGTGCGGCAGCCATAGCTGCCGCTTTAAGAGTTTCTGGGCCCCAACAACGTCCAAAGCGGCAGCTAAGGCTTCCTCGCTCCAAGACTACTGCCGCAGCAGGCGGTCTTCAATGGCGAAGGCAATAAACTTTGCGGCCGTCTCCAGCAGGAGGCATTCCTCCTGGAGGAAGGGGCCGTTGAATTGTTCGGGGCGCTGGGCGAGATAGAAGACCTCGATGCTGCCGCCCTTGCGGCCTTCGATCATCAGATCGGCCGAGATCGACCAGGGGGTTTCCTGGAAACGCGGGGTCCGCAGGTCCAGGGTATCGAGTCGGAGGCGCGAGCAGGTGATCTCTGAATATAACCATGCCTTGGGCAGGGCATCGACGACGGCCTGGAGGAACTCCTCCATTGGCAGATCTTTCTGCGATATGATGCGGGCGATAGCGTGCAGGCAATTGAGCTCCTTGACGCGTTCGCGGAGGATCAACTCTGCTCGCGCCTGTCCCATCGTCCGATCATCGTGGGCCGGGTTATCTCGCATTGCATGTGCCATTGGAGGCGCTTCTTAAACGACATCTTATCGCACCGTCAGGAAAAACTCCATTAAGTCGCACCCGCGCGGGATGAACAAGTCGGAGGCCTGGGCGGCGGTTTCGGTGAACGAGGCGCCTCGGACGGCGTCGATGCCCAACCCGGCCATCGTGAAGGGAACCGGGTCGGCGGTATGCGTTCGGATGGTGCAGGGAGTGGGGTGGTCCGGCAGGACGAGCACGCGCCAGGGCGTCTCTTGTCCGCGGAGGTGTTCGACCACGCGACCGATGATGTGGTGGTCGATCTGCTCCAGGGCGTGGACCTTGGCCTTGGGGTCGCCCTGGTGTCCGGCTTCGTCGGGGGCCTCAATGTGTACGCACACCAGATCGTGATCGGCCAGCGCCGCCACGGCGGCGGACCCCTTGCCGGCGTAGTCGGTGTCGAGATAGCCGGTGGCGCCTTTGACGTTGACGCAGTCCCAGCCGATCAGTTTGGCCAGTCCGCGGACGAGGTCGACTGCCGCCACGGCGGCGCCGCTGAGCCCGAATCGCTGGCGGAACGGCGGCAACGAGGGCATTTTGCCCTGCCCCCACAGCCAGATGCTGGTGGCGGGGTTCTCGCGCAGATCCGCGCGCACGTCGTTGATCTCATGATTGGCCAGCAACTCGCGGCTGGCCTTGATCAGGCGCACCAGATTCTTGGCGCCCTTTCCTTTGGGCAGATAGTCGTCGGCGCGCTGGCCCAGGATGTCGTGCGGGGCGGTGGTGTGTACGGCCAGCTCGCCGCCCAGCACCAGCAGGTGGCGATAGCTGACGCCGGCGTGGAACGCGGCTGCTTCGCTGCCCAGACGCTCGTCGAGCTGGGCGATGATCTCCGAGGCTTCCTCGGTCGAGATGTGCCCGGCCGAATGGTCTACCATGATGCCGTCGATGATCGTGACGAGGTTGCACCGCAGGATCCACTGGTCGGGCCCGACGCTCAGGCCGCGAGCGGCCGCCTCGATGGGCGCCCGCCCGGTGTGATATTCGGCGGGGTTGTATCCCAGTACCGACATGGTGGCCACGTCCGATCCGGGCTCCATGCCTTCGGGCACATTGGCCACCAGGCCGCACTTGCCATGGCGGGCGATCCAGGCAACATTGGGCATGGATGCAGCCTCGAGTGGCGTGCGTCCGCCCAAGTCGTCCTGCGGCACGTCGGCCGCTCCGTCGGGAATAATGATGACGTATTTCATAAAGCAAAACAGTAATCAGGGAGCAGTAATCAGTAACCAGTAATCAGTAATCAGTAACCAGTAACCACTAACGGCTTATTACCGATTACCGATTACCGATTACTGATTACTGATTACCGATTACTGATTACCGATCACAGTTCTTCCGGATGTTCGTCCACAATCCCAATGCAGACGCTGCGGGCCTTGACCACGGGCAGGGCGTCGATCTGGGCCAGTGCTTTGCGCACGGCGCCTTCCTGCGCCCGGTGCGTGGTGATGACCAGGGGCACCGAGCCGTTGGCGATCTGGGCCTGCTCGTGCTGGAGCACCGAGAGAATGCTGATGCCGTGATTGCCCAGGATGGCGGCCACCATCGCCAGCACGCCGGGCTGGTCGGCCACCGCCATGCGCAGGTAGTAGCGGCTGCGGATGGCCTCGAGCGGCAGTTGGCGTCCTGCCTCGGCGAGGTCCGGCATGAGCGTCAGGCTGGCGAAGGCCCGCGGCGCCGTGCCCATCGCCACGTCGGCCAGATCGGCCAGCACCGCCGAGGCCGTCGGCATCCCGCCGGCGCCGCGCCCGTAGTACATCGTATGGCCGGTGGCGTGTCCGTATACGCTGATGGCGTTGAAGGGGCCCGACACCCACGCCAGCGGATGCTCCACCGAGATAAACGCCGGTCTCACGCGGAGACTGACGCCGTCGCTCTGGCGCTGGGCGATGGCCAGGAGTTTGACGACGTAGCCCAGCTCGCGCCCGTAGTTCAGGTCGGTCGCGTCGAGTTGGTCGATGCCCTCGACCGGGATCGAGGCCAGATCAATGTGCCATCCCAGGGCCAGCCCGGCCAGGATCGCCAGCTTGTGGGCCGAGTCGTAGCCCTCGACGTCGAGGGAGGGGTCGGCCTCGGCCAGCCCCTTCGCCTGCGCCACCGCCAGGGCCTGTGCGTACGTCTGCCCCTGGCTCATGGCGGTCAGGATGTAGTTGCAGGTTCCGTTGACGATGCCGTACAGGGCGTCGATGCGGTTGGCGAGCAGCCCGCCGCACAGGGCGCGGATGATCGGGATTCCACCGCCGCAACTGCCTTCGAACGCGATGCACACGTTGTTCTTGCGGGCCAGGGCGCACAGCTCCGGACCGTCGTGGGCCAGCAGCGCCTTGTTGGCCGTCACCACGTGCTTGCCCGCCGACAAGGCGCTGACGATCACGTTCTTGGCGATGGTCAGGCCGCCGATCAACTCGACCACGGCGCCCACCGATGGATCGGCCAGCACGGCGGAAAAATCCCGGCAGAACAATCGTTCGTCCAGCCCCTGCCGTCGCGCGTTGGTGAAGTCGACATCGACCAGATACCGCAGTTCCAGGCGGGGCGACATCTTGGCGCCCAGAATGTCCGCATCGCGCGTCAGCAACACCCCGGCCGCTCCGCCGACTGTCCCGCAGCCGACAATGGCTACGCCTAGTTTTGCATCGCTCTGAATCATGTGCGTATTCCAGCTTCCTTCGAAGCGAGCATCGTAAATGTTGCCGCGGCGAATATCAAGATGGCGGCGAAGACGACGTCCCCGGCGGCGGTATGATGATGACCTCAGGCCCCAGACCCTCCAGCCGCTGGATCAGCAGCAGGGCGTAAACGCTCGTCGAATCAGGCCGCAGCACGGTCCCGGGCGCTGCCTGGCTCAGCGTCTTGCGGGCATACTCCTGGGCCGAACGCTCGTCCTGCTTCCAGGGCGTCAGCCAATATCGCACCTCATCGCGGGGCAGCTTGTTGGTGCGCATGGCTTCGACCATTTTCTGCGGCACCAGCGAAGGTCCTATCGCGTACAGCAGCGGATCCAACGCGACGCCCAGCCAGCAAAGCGAGATCGTCGCGGCGCGCCATCGCACACCCCATGAGGCCACCTCGGCCAATCCCACCGCCGCCGCGACCGCCAGCATCACCATCGTCGGCAGGATGAACGTGAACTGGTCGGGCACCGGGTAGCGCACGAAGAAGAGAATGTGCAAGGCGCTGATGGCCCAGATCGCCCCGGCCGCCGCGCCGCCCACGTGCCGGCGCAGGCGGATCCACCCCACAATCGCCAGCGGCAGCAGCAGATTGCATAAACTCAACGCCGACAGCGCCGCATTGGCCTTGAGATACTTGCTCGCGTCGGTGAGGTTGAGAACCTTGCCGCTGAAGTCGCCCACCAGCGCCGACGTCACCGCGCCCCAGACGCTGCCCGTCCGCAAGGTCAACTCGATGACCAGATAGATCAGCAGGCCCGCCCCCGCAAGCCAGGCCGCCGCGGCAGCAAGCAGCCAGCCTGCGCGCAGCCGCCCCTTGGCTATGAGCCAGATCACCACCGTCAGGTACACAGGCAGCGGTAGCAGCGCGAAATTGTGTACGCACAGCCCCAGGCCATTGACCGCCGCCAGGGCGATGAGCACCCACGCGCGCGGCTGGTGAATCAGCATGATCAGGAGGCACAACTCGCCGGTCAGGCCGGCGACGGACCAGGTATAAACCTCGGCGGCTGTCGAGAGCCACCAGAAGGCGTGGCTGACGCCCAACATGGCCGCGACCGTCAGGCCGATCCATCGCCGGCGGGACAGCCAGGTGGTCAGGACCGCCAGGTTCGCCAGGGCTACCGCTCCGCCCAGGCCGCTGAAGGCATTGAGCAGCCACGGAAAATGTCGCAAACTAATCAGAGAAAGCGCGTGTCCCGCGACGATATAGAGAGGGTGGGCCCGGGCCAGACCCATGGTACCGGCCAGGTCGTTGTTCAGGGCTCGCCACTGGAACTCGCCGCTGTCTTGCCAACTGACGGCCTGTTGGGCAGTCAGAGCGTACAAGATGCAGAAGGCCGCCAGTACGCCCAGCCATCCGCCGGCGCCCAGGCGGGGCGCGGCGGGCGGAGCATTGGGAATCGCCGCAGAGGTCATGCGGAACAGTCTACAACCGCCGGATGGTTTCTGAAATAGCCAAACACCGGAGCCGACATTGCCCGAGCATGAACAGTCCTTGCAGAACCCTCCGCCTCTGACGGCCGGGGCGGTGCTGTCTGCCCTGCGCCCCAAGCACTGGCTCAAGAACGCCTTCGTCCTGGCGCCGCTGATCTTCGCCGGCAAGTTCACATCCGCGTATGCGTGGGGGCAGTGCCTGATCGCCGTGGCGGCGTTCTGCCTGCTGTCCAGCTCGGTGTACCTGTTCAACGACATCCTCGACCGCGACCTCGACCGCAAGCACAAAGACAAGTGCCGCCGCCCGATCGCCTCGGGGCAGCTTCATGTGGGTGGTGCAATCGTCCTGTCGCTGTTCCTTGCCCTGATGGGCTTGGCGGTGGCGACGCTGCCTGGCGGCCCGGCCCAGCCTGCCTGGGCCCGCGCGACGCTGATCGTCTCGGCCGTGGCGTACCTGGTGCTCAACGTGCTGTACTCGACGTGGCTCAAGTCGCATTCGATCATCGACGTGATCGCCATCGCCCTGGGGTTCGTCCTGCGGGCCACCGCCGGCGCCGGCGCCATCGCCGTTGCGATCAGCCCGTGGCTGGTCATCTGCACGTTCATGCTGTGCTTCTTTTTGGCCGTTTCGAAACGGCGCGTCGAGTACCTCGTCTATGCCGACGAGTTGGACTCGCCCAGCCGCCCATCGCTGAAGCGATACAGCATCGAGGAGCTCGACCGCCTGCTGATGGTCTCGGCCACGATGGCCATCATGACGTACAGCCTGTACTGCCTGGCCCCGCGGACGGTCAGCCACATCGGCTCGGGGCACATGATCTGGACCATCCCGGTCGCGCTCTACGGCGTGTTGCGGTACGACCGCGTCAGCCGCCGCCTGCTCAAGGGCGACATCGTCGACGTGCTCCTGGCCGATCGCGTCATGTGGCTGGTGCTGGCGATCTTCGTGATTCTGGCGGGCCTGGTGGTCCTGTTTGGGCGCACGCCCGGCGTTGCTGAAATTCTGGACATCGGGCGCGCCTGAAGCGCCACGGAGGCTTGACGTGAAGTTCTTAGTGACCGGCGGAGCGGGATTTCTGGGCATCAATCTCGTGCGCTATCTGCTGGCGCGCGGGCAGGATGTGGCTTCGCTGGACTTCGCCGAGTTCGACTACGACGACTGCCGTGACAAGGTGCAGGTCGTTCGCGGCGACATCCGCGACGCCGCCGCCGTCGCCGCGGCGGTAAAGGGCGCCGATGTCGTCGTACACTGCGCCGCCGCCTTGCCGCTTTACTCCAGGCAGGACATCGTATCGACTGACATCGACGGAACGCGCAACGTACTGACAGCCGCCGAAGCGGCGGGGGCGCAGCGGGTGGTCCACGTCTCATCGACGGCCGTCTACGGCGTGCCGGACCATCATCCTTTATATGAGAACGACCGCTTGCACGGCGTGGGGCCTTACGGCGAGGCGAAGATTGCGGCCGAGGAAGTCTGCATCGAGTTCCGCCGCAAGGGGATGTGCGTGCCGATCCTGCGTCCCAAGTCGTTCGTCGGTCCCGAGCGCCTGGGCGTCTTCGCGATGTTTTATGAATGGGCCCGCACGGGGCACGGGTTCCCGATTATCGGCAGCGGCAAGAACCGCTACCAACTGCTGGACGTCGAGGATTTGTGCGAGGCGATCTGGCGGGTCTCGACCATGGACCGCGACGCCGTCAACGACGTCTTCAACATCGGCGCCGCCGAGTACGCCACCTTCAAGCAGGACTTCCAGGCCGTCCTCGATCACGCGGGGTTCGGCAAGAAGATCCGCTCGCTGCCCGCACGGCCGGTGATATGGACGCTCAAACTGCTCGAGGCCCTGAAGCTTTCGCCGCTGTACAAATGGGTGTACGAGACGGCAGGGCAGGAATCGTTCGTCTCGATCGAAAAAGCGCAGAAGGTGCTGGAGTTTACCCCGCGATACTCCAACCGGCAGGCGTTGATCCGCAATTACGACTGGTACATCGCCAACCTGCACAAGTTCCAGTCGCAAAAAGGCGTCTCCCACCGCGTGCCGTGGAGCCAAGGCATCCTGAAACTGGCCAAGTGGTTCTTCTAGGCGATAGAGAAACAACCGACGACGAGGACGAGGACGACGACGAGGACGAGGAGTCCCTGCTCGCCAGGCCTCATGGCGACCCCGATAAAACCGGTGTCGCCATGCCACCCACCCATCCATCCAAGCATCCATCCATCCATCCATCCATCCAATCTTCATTCTTCCACCTTCCATTCTTCCATTTCGCCCCCGTTTCGTGCATAATGAACCTTTGGGTGAGACCTGATTTCTAGGGAGTTCAGACCGTGGCTGACAAGGATGTTGAAAGACCTGATTCGGACGATCAGGACGCGAACGAGCAGGATGCGACCCCTCCGGCCGACGCCGACGCCGGCGCCGGCGAAGAAATACTGGGCGTGCAGCCTCGCGTGCCGCGACCGGCCGTCATGTTCGCAAATGAGCGCATCGACGATCTTCCCATCGAAGACGAGATGCGAGACAGCTATCTGACGTACGCCGTCAGCACCATCGTCGACCGGGCGCTGCCCGACGTGCGCGACGGGCTCAAGCCCTCGCAGCGCCGCGTGCTGGTGGCGATGCACGACCTGAACCTCGGTCCGCGCAGCAAGCACCGCAAATGCGCCAAGATCGCCGGCGACACCTCCGGCAACTACCATCCCCACGGCGAAGGCGTCGTCTACCCCACCCTGGTCCGCATGGGCCAGAGCTGGAACATGCGATACCCGCTCATCGACCCGCAGGGCAACTTCGGCTCGATCGACGGCGACCCGCCGGCCGCCATGCGATATACCGAGGCCCGCACGACGGCCGTGGCGACCGAGATGATGCTCGACATCGAGTACGACACCGTCGACGTGCAGCGCAACTACGACGACACGCGCAACGAGCCGATCGTGCTGCCCAGCAAGTTTCCCAACCTGCTGGTCAACGGCAGCCAGGGCATCGCCGTGGGCATGGCCACGAGCATTCCCCCGCATAACCTGCGGGAGGTCTGCGACGCCCTGGTGCATCTGCTCGAACATCCCGATGCGACGGTCCAGGACCTCATGCAGCACGTCAAAGGCCCCGACTTCCCCACCGGCGGAATGATCTGCGGGCGGCGGGGCATTGTCGAAGGCTACACCACCGGCCGATCGAGAATCACCGTCCGCGGGCGCATGCACGCCGAGCAGACCCGCGGCGGAAAGACGCAACTGGTCATCACCGAGATTCCCTACCAGGTGCTCAAGACGACGATCATCGAGCGCGTGGCCGACGTGGTGAAGGAAGGGCGCATCCCCGACATCGTCGATATTCAGGACCACAGCGACCGCACCGGCATGCGGATCATCATCGAGCTCAAGAAGGGCGCCGAAACGCAGGTCGTCGTCAACCAGCTCTACCAGTACACCCCGCTGCAGTCGACCTTCAGCATCATCAACATCGCCCTGGTCAATCGCCTGCAGCACCGCACGCTGACCCTCAAGGACATGCTCGGGCAGTTCCTGCTCCACCGCCGCGAGGTCATCACCCGCCGCACGCGCTTCCTCCTGCGACGCGCCCGCCAGAGAGCCCACATCCTCGAAGGCCTCATCCTGGCCGTGGCCGACATCGACCGCATCATCGAGCTGATCAAGACCTCGCCCGACGTGCCGGCCGCCAAGACCGGCCTGATGGCCCTGGACCTGCGCCTGACGGAAGAAGCCACCGTGCGGCAACTGCTGCCCGAGAGCTTCGTCAGCGTCGCCGGCGAGCAGGACCAGCACCTTACCGGCGTGCAGGCCGACGCCATCCTGTCGATGCAGCTCCAGCGCCTCACCGGCTTGGAGATCGAAAAACTTGCCGCCAACTACAGCGAAATGGTTGAGGAGATCGAGGGCTACGAGCGTCTGCTGGCCGACGACGCGATGCTGGTCGACGTGATCCGTGAAGACATCTATGAGATGAAGGAACGCTACGGCGACGACCGCCGCACCGAGATCGTCGGCGACGTCGAGGACATCGACATCGAGGACCTCATCGCCGAGGAAGACGTCGTCGTCACCGTCACGCACGACGGATACATCAAACGCCTGCCCGTCACGACCTACCGCCGCCAGGGACGCGGCGGCAAGGGCGTCATGGGCTCCGACGCCAAGGAAGGCGACTTCATCCAGCAGCTCTTCATCGCCAGCACGCACGATTATCTGCTGATCATCCTCAACGACGGCCGCATGCACTGGCTCAAGGTCTACGACATCCCGTCGATGGCCCGCACCAGCCGCGGCCGCGCCATCGTCAACCTGCTGGAAATGCAGGCCAACGAGAGCATCTGCGCCGTCGTGGCCGTGCGCGACTTCGAGGAGGACAAGTTCCTCGTCACCGCCACGCGGCACGGCGAGATCAAGAAGACCTCGCTCAAGGCCTACGCCAACCCGCGAAAGGGCGGCATCGTCGCCACCGGGCTGCAGGACGATGACCGCGTGATCGGCGCCGCCATCACCCACGGCGGCAATGAGATCGTGCTCGGCACCGCCGACGGGCAGGCCATCCGCTTTAACGAAGACGACGTGCGCCCCATGGGCCGAACCGCCGCCGGCGTGCGCGGCATCAAGCTGCGAGACGACGACCACGTGGTGGATATGGCCGTCGTCGAGCCGACCGCCTCGCTGCTGACGGTGTGCGAGAACGGCTACGGCAAGCGCACGGACTTTGATGAGTATCGCATCCAGGGCCGCGGCGGCAGCGGGATCATCAATATCAAGACCACCGACCGCAACGGCAAGGTCGTGGCGATGAAGTCCATCCGCGACAACGATGAGCTGATGCTCATCACCTCCGGCGGCATGATCGTCCGGACGGCAGTGAGCGAACTGCGGTCTATCGGCCGGGCCACCCAGGGCGTGCGCGTCATCGCCCTCAAGGCGGGCGAAAAGCTCGTCTCGGTCGCACAGGTCGTCGGCGAAGACTCGGCCCAGGGCGAACTGCCCCTCGACGCCGGCGAAGGCGAGCAGGCCCAACTGCCTTTGGGCGCGGCAGAAGATGACATTCTGCCCACCGAGCCGCCGGCGGAAGAAGAGCAGTAGCACGGGCATCTTGCCCGTGGCCGAAGAAAAGATTTGCCATAAAGATCACAAAGAACACAAAGGAAGGTAATCAGTAAGCAGTAATCGGTAAGCGGAAGTCCGTTTTGTTTCACCGATTACTTATGACCGATTACTCTCCTCTTTCTGTTCTTCGTGTTCTTTGTGATCTTTGTGGCGAGGTTGTTATCTTCAATTCGGATTTGCCGTCTATTTCGGTTTTCGAGATTCGAATTTCGGATTTGGTTTTCGCGAAAGGAGTCATTCATGGCCGCGACACTGGCGTGCATTGCAGGCGAAGAGGTCTACCGGCAGTGGCAGGCCGGCCATATTGCAGGCACTCAGCTCGGCCCGCGAAAGACCCCCTTCGGCAACAGCGGCGAGATCTTCCTGGTCGCGGCCGAGGGCACCGAGTTCTACCTGCTGCCGCGGTACGGCGCGGGCATGGACAAGACCGCCCCCTGCAAGATCAATAGCCGCGCCAACATGTACGCCCTGAAAGACCTGGGCGTCAACCGCGTGGTGGCCTGGGGGCCCGGCGGCACCATCACCCACAACATCGCCGTGGGCGACCTGGTGATCCTGACCGACCTGCTCGACCTGACGCACCGCCGAGAGGCGACCTTCTTTGAAGACAGCCCCCTGGGCTTCCTGCGACAGTTCCCCGTCTTCTGCCCCTCGCTGCGAAAAGCCGCCGGCGAGGCCCTGCACGCCATGCGCCTGGTCTTCCACGGTTCGGGCACAGCCGCCGTCTCCGAAGGCCCGCGACTCGAAACCCCCGCCGAGATCCGCATGCTCTCAGCCCTGGGCGCCGAGGTGGCTACCCACACCTTCGTGCCGGAAGTCTTCCTGGCCAAGGAACTGCAGATGTGCTACGCGGCCGTCTGCTACGTCGTCAACTACGCCGAAGGCGGCCTGCGCCACAAACCCTTCGCCCCCGGCACGCTCTTCGGCGGCCTGTCGAGCGAATCCGACCACGACCGTGTAGCCGGCGCCGTCAGCGCGATGACACAGACGATGGTCCGAATCGCTCATGCCGTAGATAAATCCCCGCCCGACTGCACCTGCGAAAAAACCATGCAGCACAACATCGAAGCCTACGGCCTCGACGCCGACTGGCACACGTGGTTTGGGAAATGAAAAGGCGGATCATTATCTCATTGCCTGCTGTTGCAGGCCTTTTGTTGCTGCTGGCGGCAATTGTGTGCGAGTTAGCGTCGTGCCACTACGCCGACGATTCGGGGTGGCATTTTCAGAACCCCCTGAAATTCAACTTGTATTTCTTTGGCGGAATCGTTTCTGCAGCCGGACTGGTGATAGTATCCCTGGCCTGGCCCGGCGACGGTGAGGCGGGTGCGCAGATTATCACAATGGCCCGCTGGGTTACCGCAATAAGCTGGGTCTCAAGCAACGTGTTCGTATACCACTTCTTCGCAGGCTCTGGCGATGGCGCCAGCCGCGGGATCGGGATGGCAGTCTGGCTGTTTGCCTGGCTGCCTGTTTCGTCTGCCGCAATGGCGCCTGCCTTTGCGCTCTTTAGCAGCATGAGCCGCCAGAGGCGTCGCTGGAAGACCACCTTGGTCGTCGCTGCACCGCTGGCGCTTCTGGTGCTGGGTATGGCCGTATCAAGCGAATTGACGGACGTTGCGATGTTTCCCATCACGTTCGTTCCGGTGATCGCAGCGAGCTTTCGAGTCGGTTCCTACGCCGCCGAGAAATAGCTGGGTGCCACGCACAACTCTGTTGTGCGTGCCGATGTGCTTGGTGCGAGTGATGCTGTTGAATGGGAAAAGCAGAAATGAGGATCATAGCGTCAAGCATGTTGCTCTGTCTCGTGGGGCTGGCTGGGTGCAGCAAGAATCAATCCGGGACCGCTCTAGTCGTGGACACTGCTTCCCGACCAAGTATCCCGACATCAAACCCGGCGATTCCTCGTGTGGGTATCGGTGCAACAGGCGATGGAGCCGCGCGCGTCTTCTACTCCGGGCCCGGTCGAATTCGTTACTCATGGTCAAATGAGGCCTTTGCCTTTACGGTGAACGACGGGGGCAAGACGCTGGTAGAAGGCAAAGGTTCTCTCACCCCTGGCGAGTCAAAGACTCTGATCGAAATCGCTGCACAGAGCAGTTGTGATTGGGAGATTGAACTGCTGGGCTTTGCGCCCGATGCCGTCGAACGGCCACAAGAGCAATGCAATGAAGTTGTAAGAATTGAGCCAGGCAAGCGCCAGCTTAGCTTTGAACGCGTTCAGCAGTGGGACTACGACTGCAAGTGACAGGGGGTGGGAGTCGGGGACACGCACAACGGAGTTGTGCGTGGCACCCGGCGCGAGGGAGACTGCAACTTAGTCCATGAACAGCTCCGGGCGGACCTTGAAGCGTTGGGCCAGTTTCAGCAGATGATCGACGGTCAGGGATCGCTCGCCTTTGAGAATCTTTGAGCCCATGCTGGAATGAACGCCCAGCAGCAGGGCTAGAGCAAGTCACGAACACATCTAGCGCCCTCTGAAGAAGTTGTGTATGCTTGGGTCAAGCATGGAGGCTTGAAATGAAAGCATACTCAATGGATTTACGTAAGCGTGTGTTGGCAATGTGCGA